>CAYWRR010000201.1:0-4678 GCA_964460425.1 uncultured Nitrososphaera sp. | reverse complement strand
TACCTAAGGATGATGAGGAGGAGGAAAAGGGCATCCAATCTAATTTGGAACAAATTTGATTTAAATGATATGAAACAAGATTGCATGTCTTTGTGCATATAATAGTGGTAATCGTTTACTAATATCATTCGCAAAATTGTGGACACTCCAACATATCAGAATCATGTACCTCTTCATACCAAGGTCCAATTAGCCTGCAAAAGCAATTAGTGCTCTATAGGGCAATGTACTCTGAACCAATAATAAGGAGTTCTTGCCAATCACCTTGAATGGATAGGGAAAGAAGAACTGCATCAAATCCTGATTCTGGCGGCAGCAGCAGTCTTGACACTTGGGCCAGAAGATTCATGGCAGCTGCTATAATCCAAGGAGCAGCTGTTGTTGGTCTTACAATATTTCTAGTGCTTGGCCAGATATCAATCATAAAACCTGAGGTATCTAGAGTAATAGCAGGAGGCGGAGCAGGCACTTGGTTTACTTTTGGCTATATTACATACATAGTAGTAGGAGTGATAGGTGTTGCTGTATCTTCGCTTTTCTATCACTATCTGGGAGAAGGCAGGCATGGTAGTGTTGGTCGCTTTTCTAGTGGGCTGGGGTGGACGCATCTGATATTGATGAATGTTGGTATAACAGCTGCAGCAGCAATGATGATGCTTGCAGGCTATCAGGGAGGAGCTGCCATGCTTCCATCCGCTATTGGTGGACAGGGGTTTGATGCAGGTCAGGCCCATGGGATAATGGCTCCATATGTCGAACCCATAGCTGCATCAATTCTTGTTCTGATGGCAGGTGTGATTGCAGGTGGAGCAGGATTTCTCATGGTTTACAGGCACCAAAGCAAAAAGATCATGCGTCAGTCAGATACCAGGAGGGACACAGAAGCTGCTTGATTGCAGTCCTTTTCACTCCACTGCCAATAGAGAGTATATATTATTGGTAGTGAGCAAAAGTTAGCTCGATTCAGTTTGCATTACTCTATTTTTAGGTGCGCACAACATGCTTGTCATTTTACAATTGTAAAGTACTGTTACTATATATAACAAGTGGGAAGGATTAGCGATGGCCAAAGATCCTGTTTGTGGAATGTTTGTAGAAGAAAAGCCTGAGGCCATCCGTCATATTTTTGATGGGAAAGAGTATTTCTTTTGCTCTACACAATGCCTGAACGAATTCACCGCTCCTGAGAAGGAATTAAAGAAGCTAAAGACAATGACTGCAGTCAGTATTGCCCTTACGATACCCATAACACTCTTCACTTATTTAGTATTCCTTCCAAAGGAAATCAATAGTTATGTACTGCTTACTTTAGCATTGCCTGTACAGTTCTGGGCTGGCTTGAGGTTCTACAAAGGAACATGGGATGCAATTAAGGCTAAAGCATCAAACATGGACACGCTGATAGCTGTAGGGACAACAGCTGCATTTCTTTACAGCGCTGTTGTCACCATACTGCCTGGGCTGTTTCCCTTTGAAGGGGTGTACTTCGAGACAGCGGCAATAATCATCACGCTCATATTAATAGGCAGGCTGCTTGAAACAAGGACAAAGGAAAAGGCTTCCTCTGCGGTGAGAAAACTGCTCGACCTTCATCCCAGAATGGCTCGTGTGATTATAAGAGGGGAAGGAGCAACTGAACAAGAGATTCCAGTCGAGCAGGTTCAGGAAGGCGACTTGTTCGTAGTCAGACCCGGAGAAAGAATACCTACAGATGGAGTAGTAACAGAAGGTTCGTCTTCAGTCGATGAGTCAGCTGTAACAGGTGAGTCTATACCGGTTGACAAATCATTGAATTCTGAAGTCATAGGTGCAACGATAAACAAGAGTGGATTGCTAAAAGCTCGTGCTACAAAAGTAGGACAGGATACGGTCTTGTCGCAAATAATCGCACTGGTTCAGGAAGCAAGAACTGGCAAGGCTCCAATGCAAAAAATGGCTGATCAAGTAGCCAAATATTTTGTTCCAGCCGTTGTCATAGTAGCTGTAGCTTCTGCGCTTATATGGTATTTCGTAGGAGGCATAGGACTGACATTCTCTATTCTGGCGTTCGTATCTGTTATAATCATTGCATGCCCATGTGCGCTTGGTATTGCCACTCCTGCTGCTTTGATGATGGGAGCTGGTAAGGGAGCTGAGAACGGCATTCTGTTCAAGGGCGGAGAATATCTAGAGATTGCGAGAAAAGTCAGGACTGCGGTTTTTGATAAGACAGGTACGCTCACAAAGGGACAGCCAGAGGTGACAGATATAATCACGTTATTAGAAGAAGATATTGGAGAGCACGAACTCCTGCGGTTGACTGCGATAGCAGAGTCAGGTTCTGAGCACCCGCTAGGACAAGCGGTAGTCATAAAGGCAAAAGAGCAGCGATTAATCGTGGCAAGTCCAGAATCGTTTGAAGCAGTCTCAGGACATGGGTTGAGGGCTCGGTATGCTGACCATACTGTAATGATTGGGAATAGAAAGCTGATGGCTGATAACGGTATATCTGTTCTAGAAGAGATCAATTTACAGATGAGCAGGCTTGAGACAGAAGGCAATACAGCCACGCTTGTATCGATAGACGAAAAGCTGGCCGGTATTCTGGCACTGGCAGATACTCCTAAAGAGCATGCCAGAGAAGCCATTGATTCGCTGAAGCGTATGGGAATTGAAGTGATTATGCTCACAGGTGACAACGAAAGGACAGCAAAGGCAATTTCATCCAAGTTAGGCATTGATAGAGTAATTGCCCAGGTGCTCCCTCAGCAAAAGGAAGAAGTGATTTCAAAGCTAAAATCAGAAGGCAAAGTCGTTGCAATGGTCGGCGATGGAATCAATGATGCTCCAGCACTTGCCCGTGCTGATCTTGGAATAGCAATAGGCTCAGGAACTGACGTGGCAAAAGAGACAGGTGGAATCATTCTGATAAAGAATGACCTGCGCGATGTAGTGACTGCTCTGGACCTTGGAAGAAGGACTGTTTCGAAGATAAAGCAGAACCTCTTTTGGGCGTTTGCATACAATACGGGGTTGATACCAATAGCAGCAGGCGTGCTAGTTCCACTCATAGGGCCACAAATGTATGAATGGCTCCCATTCCTTGCAGCAGGGGCCATGGCTATGAGTTCTGCTTCTGTAGTGGGTAATTCACTCCTACTTGGCAGATACCGGCCGAGGTTTGCCGTCACCACCAAGCCAAAGAGCGAGAAGATATACACAGAGAAGGAGCTAAAGGAAGTCTATACAAAGCCTACATAGTGACTCTTGAAAACTTATAACCTGAGTTCTCTAGCCTCTTCTTTATTTCTTCTTTTGTTATCAATTCAGGGTCAAATTCCACCACTACAGAATCTGTCATATAGTCTATGTCAATCTTCTTTATCGCCTGCTCGTTCTTCAATTGCTTTTCAACTATGGGCTTGCATGTTGTACAATACATTCCAATAACTTTGAAGAGGGCCTTCTGGATTGACATCTCATCCCATTAACTCCTATGTTTTTATTCAATTCGATCTGCGGCTATCATTATTTCTGCTATCCTTTCCAAGGCGTTTCGAGTCTGGCGGATTATTATATATCTCTGGACAAAGAACGAAAATATCCTCATAGTCCCGTTAACGTGGATATTCCAGCTTATATCTACGATTGTGCTGTTGTCATTGTCCACAGCTTTCAGTTCTATGGTCTTGGTACCCGTAAAAGGACCATCTAATATATGCACAATTATCGATTTTTTAGGTTCCATATCAATTGATTCAATGAACTTGAAACCAAATATCGTTAATACCTGTCTCCTCTCTTGATCGACCATGCTAATCGATCTTATTGCAGACCAGCAATTCAGCTCGCTGTCTGTGTTCGATATCACTTGCCACACAGCCTCTTTTGGGGCTGAAATGAATTTGCTTGCAGATATGGTCGTCATCTTCGTGTGTTTGTAGTGCACAATCTAACTAAAATGAATTATCTGTAAGTTGATGCTGGAATCTCCAACTTGTATATTTCCGCTCTAAATTGCACATATATGCTGCTTGTTTGTTTTACAATTGTAAAGCGTAGTCTTTATTTATCATTCTGATCTATTTCCAATATGTTCAAAGACCCTGTATGTGGAATGATGATTGATGAAAAGACAGCGCAACACAAGGCCAACATTGAAGGAAAGACGGTGTTTCTTTGCTCCGCTGGATGCAAAACACAATTTGAGAGCAATCCCAAAAAATATGGTTACTAAGAAGTAGTTAACAATGCATAACCGAGGATCCTCTCAGAAGCCAAAATCTTCTACTGGCAACGGTCCTTCCATCTTCTTCCTGAAGTGTAATACTCACAGGTGACTTGGAAAGTTCAGATTCATCCGGAATAAGACTAAGCAAGAGCGTGATGGGAAATATAAAGCAAAATTTGTTCTGGTCATTTGCATACAATACAGCCCTTATTCCTGTTGGAGCTGGAGTGCTCTATCCTGCATATAGAATCCTTCTTGATCCAATAGTTGCGGCAGGGGCAATGTCTATTAGTACCATCACAGTTGTCCTAAATGCATTAAGGTTGAATAGATTTAGAGTAACTAAGGTATAGCTCATACTTTTACAAACACTGCTATGAGCAAAAATGTTGGTGCATTTTCCTGCTGCAATTAACTCTTTATAAAAATCTTATTTTATTACTACACTAGAATTTCTTGTCAAGAGCT
>CAYWRR010000200.1:0-4679 GCA_964460425.1 uncultured Nitrososphaera sp. | reverse complement strand
GTCTCACCCTCTGTGTCATTGATGTAGGGTTTGTTTTCAATTATTACCTGGACAATAAACTTTGGCACAAGTTTCTCCCATCCACTCTTTCTAAATATTTTATTTATTTAAAGAAACCTGCCAAATACCTTTGTAAAGAGCAAGAATGTTGCCACTGAAGGCGGTACTAGACCTAGCATCAGTATGTTCGATGCCACATCAGCTGGAATCTTGATCGCGTTGATAGTCACTATTACCAGGAAAAAAGAGATGAGCAAGGTAACACCAAAAAACAAAGCAGTACCTATCATATAGCCCAACAGTTTGACTTTTTCCTGCCTGCTAGGTTCAGCTGCTGCAGTATCATTATGTGGCAATGACATAGACACTAATTTAGCATTAGATAATCTTTTCCAAATGGCAGATACTCCGTTTGATTAATAAAACACACTGTGACTAAAGCGCATGAGGTCATGTAGCTCAGCCTGGTCAGAGCGGCTGACTTGTAAACATCATCAAGAAATCAGCAGGCCGTGGGTTCGAATCCCACCATGACCTCTTCTTTCAGATCTCTACGAAAGCAACCAATCTAAGAATCATGCAGCAGGCCACTACCGCCACCACTACTGGTAATCAAGTCGCATGAACTGGCTGGCTTTATACAGGTTTTATCATAATAGATATATCTGGTAAATGCTAGTGCTTCTTAGCAGGCTGAAAAGTCGCGCCAAGTGTTAGCAGTCCTATTCTCGAAATCACTAACCTTTCAATTATTGTATTGGGTTTTAAATTCATATCATCCAATTTATTCAAGGTCAGCCTTTAGTTCTTGGTGTAGAGAACTTGAACTATTACTCTAATTCTCGCGCCATAACGCCTTTGTCTTCGCCAGCATGACAAATGCTAAGAGATATGCAATTTGTATCGCAAAGCCAAACTCAAGCGACCAATCGGCTGGTGTGGGGATGCTCATAATATCTTGTAGCATCAGCGATGCATGCGTAGTCGGTACAGCATAGGCAAGAGGCCGCAGCAAGTCAGGTATCAAGTCCATAGAGTAGAATACCGGGGGTAGCACTGCCAATATCACATTTACAAAGGATATCACCTGTGTAGCATTTCTCATATGGAGCATATGGGACGAAAGAAAGAACCCCACCGCTGACATGGCCCCCCAGATCAAGAGAATTGTTGCTACAAGTAGAGGTATACTGAAAACCGATCCAAAATACACAACAAGCGTTGCCAGCACAATAAGTGCCGGAAGGCCGAATAGCAGCTCTGACAGGGCAAGCCCAACCATATAGGTCAATGATGAAACGGGTGAAGCAACAAATACATCCTGCACCTTGTATTCTGTTTTGTAGAATGAGATGTCCTGGCCAAGTGCAAGACCATATCCAACAAGGGCCATCACGAGGCTACCAGCTACTGCAAAGTGGACGTACTGGCCGCCGCTTACGACAAAAAGCACAAACAACAGTGAGAATGGACTTATTGCAGTGAATATTAATGACATAGGATTCCGTCTTAACCAGAGCACGCCTGTCATGTAGGCGATAAGTAATATCTGCCGTACAGGCAATAAACTAGTCTTTGGGATTTTGATCATCTACAATACCATTGCCCATAACGTAGACAAAGACGTCGTCAAGCGTAACAGAAGATACAGTAAAGGATAGGTTATGTCGCAGTGCAAGATCGGATAGTTCATGTACTGCAGATTCAAAAGTAAATATGCGAAGCATCCCTGCACCAGTGTCGACCACCGATCCATAAGATTTCAAAGTGTCAATGTCTACTGTGTCACGAGCTATGTCTACCCGAATATTCTGTGGAATAACTCTGCGCAGATCGTGAATGTTACCCTTCGCAATAATCATGCCTTTGTCAATAATTACAATATAATCAGATAACATCTCAGCTTCGTCCATGTAGTGCGTTGTCAGCAGAATGGAGCCTCCCTTGCTTTTCCAATCTTTGATGGCTGTCCAGACTTGCCGGCGGGACACTGGGTCGAGGCCGATAGTTGGCTCGTCAAGGAAGAGAAGCTGGGCATCAGTTGCCATTGCCATAGCAACAAGGATCTTTTGCTTCATGCCACCTGAGAGGTTCATCGCAGGACTATCTCGCGCGCCATAGATCTCTAGTTTGCGCAGCATTGTCTCAGTCTTGTCTCTTGCTGCAGTCTTGCTGTCACCTCTTATCTGGAGCCAGTTGTAGACGTGGTCCCAAGGTGTGAGCGCGCGAAGAGGCCTGCCCTCCTGTGGCACAATAGATATAAGATCCCGCACATGCTTTGCTTGGCTGACAGCATCATAACCCAGGACGTTTATTGTACCAGAAGTCGGGAGTAATTGTGTCGCGCACATGCGCACAAAGGTAGTCTTGCCTGCCCCGTTCCTGCCCAGTAGCGTAAATATTTTGCCTGCCTCCACTCTTAAAGAAACATCTTTGATTGCAGCCTGACCTGCTCTCCTATATACCTTGGTGACGTCAATAGCATCGATGGCAAGCATAAGAGTAGTGTGTGCAGACCTCTAATGTAGACTTTCTGCTATGCAAGCTAGAGCTTATACGTAATTTCAGATATGCAAATAAGTCCCCAATGTAAAACTACATTGTTAATGAGAAGAGAGTTCATAGTTGCCAGAATTGAAGCATCTCAGGACGGGAGTCCATATGTATATGTCACATTCAATGACCCAAAAGAATACAAACCAGACAGACCAAACCCGAACCCGTTTGGCCAGAACGTAACATCTATTGAAGACCTCATGAAAAACATGCCCAAAGTCATTACAAATATTGGGTTTATGGGACCGGGACTAACTGACTCACCAACTATAAAGTTCAGTATGCATGAATATCAGGACATAGGCATCAAGGTAGGAGACAAGGTATACATTGAGATACAAAAGACGGACAGCGGCGGCGGCATATAAAACCGTCTAGTACAATGTAAAACGTAGAAAGCTTGGATTTAAATACAAAGGGAGTTAATACCTAGCCAGTTGGAACAAGAGAAGAATAGCAGGATGCGAGTAGAAGTAAAGGCGCTAGTCCTGATACTTATCCACACGCCCTTTGGTCTTGAATTCTTTGATAAGGTGGCCAAGTGGCGTATTGCTAGATTATACGCCAGATTTAACACGTATCTTATGCCTGCAATAACAGCGCTTGCAATATTCCTTATAGTAGGTTCCCTTATGGTCATGTTTGCAAATGCCCAAGCAAGAGAAGGTGTAAGGGGTATCGGCCCCGCGGCTAATCTGCTCATCCCTGGGTTTAATCCGTATTTGCCGATAACTTATGGCTTGGCAGCTCTTGTTGTCACTATTATCATTCATGAGGCAGGACATGGTGTTGTGGCCAGAGTGCATAATATTCGAGTCGATTCGACAGGAATTGTGCTATTTCTTGGCATACCTGTAGGTGCATTTGTAAATATTGAGAGAGATGAGTTAAACAGAGCAACGCTGAAGCAAAAGAGTGCAGTCTTAACTGCTGGTCCGCTGAACAATATGATATTGGCAGTCGCTTGTCTGTTAGCAATGTACTTTGTAGTGTCTACCCTTACTCCTCTTCCACCTGACCCTAGTGCTCCACAGTTTGGTGTAGTGGTGGTAAGTGTAAACAGTGGATCTCTTGCTGAGTCTATCGGGATTGAGGCCGAATCTGTGATTCAGTATGTTGCAGGCCAGCAGATCACGTCGCTTGATGATTTGAGCCAGAGCCTCAGGAGTAACCTTGGCAATACGGTCGAAATAACCTGGCTGAACAAGGCTGGCGACGCTATAGTTCGTCAGGTAACGCTTCCTCCAGCAGTTGAGCCGGGCAGGGGAACCTTGGGAGTTAGTGTCACCGTTCTATCACGCGAGCCGCAAGAGGTCCTTGATACGTACAAGAACCAGTTTAGCCAAAATCCACTAGCTGTTCTTCTTCCACCAACATTTCAACAGGGATTTGTCCCCTTCTCTGACCTTATGGCTCCAAAGTACACTTCAAGTGTCTTTGGAGATGGCTTCGCTCCTGTTGCCAACATGCTATTCTGGCTATGGTTCATCAACTTTAACGTCGGCATATTTAACGCTCTGCCATTAGGTCCACTTGACGGCGGTCAACTGTATGGTACATTAATAGAGAACAAAGCCAAATCCAAAGCGATTGCAAAGAATGCAAATATGCTCTTGACTCTTGTTATGGTTGCTATTGTGTTTGCGGTGCTCGTGCTTCCATATGTAGTATTCTAAAAGGACTCATCCGGAAAGTAATTTGATTTGTCAATCTAATCTATCTGACACCATTCAACTTTTAGCTTACTCCCCATTGAGGGAATACAATGCATGCAGTTTCATGAGCTGACAGACAGGCAATGGGATCTAATGAACTCATCCCCTACCAAATCAAGCTCATACTGCCAGGCCGAGGGATGCAGATGCTAGGACAGTTATCAATAGTGTCTTGTACATGTGATGACGTCTCTAGTTGTAGTTGGATGGTGTATATACATATGCCATCTAAATATTGTTCTCACAAGACACTCTGTGGGAGAGCAACAAGAAATGGAGCTAGAAAGGTGTTTAGAAGCATATCATGGATTCCTTGGTCTCACATAACCATTAGAAAGGAATCATTAAGGCGAACGATCATCCATAGATAGCAGTACTGTACCAGCCAAGGGAGCAAGAGATATAGGC
>CAYWRR010000199.1:0-4708 GCA_964460425.1 uncultured Nitrososphaera sp. | reverse complement strand
GAACTCATCTGGAAACCCTCTTCATCAATATCATGATGCATCCTAACTGCAGGAAACCAAGGTATGTCAATGCTAGTCTGTCATACCTAGTCTGAATTCGGCGGAAACTCTTAATCCAAGCAAAGAATCTTCCGATGCTGCTTCTGATCCTGCTGTACGTTCTATAGTCAAATATGCGAGGCCTGCCCGGTCCTCTCTTCTTCTTGTTAGCTTTTCTTTCCTTGATACGCGCTGCAATACCCCTACCTGCAAGGTACATCATTACAAGGGGTGTGTTGTACTTAGTGTCGCCATAAACTCGCTTTGGTCTGTTCCTTGGTCTTCTGGTGGTACCTCCTCTGATTCTAACATTCTTTAGTAGATGGAACAGCCTTCTACTCTCATGTTCATCTCCGGGTCCAAGATCTATTGTGACTGGCAGTGATTGAGGCGTGTAACTACCGCATGTACTTTGCTTTCATTCTCCTTCTTGTTGTAACCGTCATAGCCAATCTCCTGCTGCCCCCTTTCTTTGCTGATACTGTACTGCTGTCGACTGAAAGATCATCTACATCTACCAATCCCACATGATAGCCATGCGAAACCAGAGAATCCATAATGCGTTTCCAAACGCCTTTTTCACTCCATTTCTTGTGCCTTTCCCATACTGTCTTGTGAGAACCATACTTGGCAGGCATATGTCCATCATCCACCTACAACCTGACAATAACACGTAGAGTATGCCGTTGACCGTCATCATCCTGTCATTGGCTCTTGGTCTACCTGTATGCGCTGGATGCGGAAGAGATGGTCTGATGAGCTGCCATTGTCTGTCTGTCAGCTCGTGAAACTGCATGGTTGTTTATGTGGAGGAAGTCCCTAGCTAAAAGTTGAGTAGTGCGATGATATAGATAACCATATCAAATTACTTTCCAGATGAGTTCACGTTACCTGGAAGATATATATCAATGATCACTAATGTCATGCCATTATACGCATTGCAAGTCAAGAATTTTATAATGACAACCTGTCCCTGATCCCTGCAAAGACTTTGTCCAAATATTGCGAAAATGCCAATTCTGTAGTGTCCTTGCCTTCAAACCTGACTCTGACTGCTGGTTTTGAAATCTGTATTCTTGTCCTCAAGTCTACAGGAGTTCCAAAAACTACCGCGTCGCAATCAACACTATTTATGCTCATCTCGAGGTCCTTTAACTGTTGTGTGCTGTAGCCTAGAGCTGGGAGCACTGTACCGATCCAAGGATAGTTCTCATATGCTCTCTTGATAGAGCCAACCGCATATGGTCTTGGGTTGACTAACGTACAGTTCAGCTTGCGCGCCGCATAAGCTCCAACAGCTTCTCTAAGCTCTCCATGGGTTACTGAAGGGCCATCCTCCACTACCAAAACTCTCTTCCATCTGATCAGGTCTGGCTTGTCAATAGTTACCTCTGATCTTACTTTGAATATGTTTGCTTTTGAGTTGATCATTCGACAGGATTCTATTACTTTTTCTACCGCCTGCCTGTCAGCTACATTAACTTTATTGATTACGATCGCATCAGCAGTTCTTACGTTTACTTCACTTGGATGATATCTGACTTCGTCATCAACCCTCAGCGGGTCTGCGACAACGATTGTATAGTCAGAGGCAAAGAATGAAAAATCATTGTTCCCACCATCCCAGATTGTCACGTCTGCAATGCTTTGAGCAAGTTCTAGGATCTTTTGGTAGTCAACTCCAGCCAGAACTTCAGTACCTTGTTCTATGTGGTCTGCATATTCTTCCTCCTCTTCTACAGTAATCCTGTGTTTCTTAAAATCTTCTGTTGATTTAAAATGTTGCACAGGCTGCATCTCTAGCTCGCCATAGGGCATAGGATGCCTTACTATTACCGTCTTGAGATTGGCTCTTCTAGCCGCATCCACCACCATTCTTGCAATGGTACTCTTGCCTGCACCCGTCCGGGTTGCCAAGATGGATATCACTGGTTTATTTGACTTCAGCTGGGTGTCGCGCAATCCGAGTAACACAAATGATGCACCTGCAGCAATTACCTTAGAAGCTGCATGCATGATATAGTCATATGACACATCACTATAAGAAAAAAAGACTTCATCCACCTGATGCAGAGTAATGAGATCGGCCAACACATCTTCGGTATAGACAGGTATGCCATTTGGATATCTGGCTGGCCCTGCCAAGCTAGCGGGATAGACTCTGCCTTCTATATATGGTATCTGTGCTGCTGTAAACGCAACTACTATGTAATTTGGATTGTCACGAAAATACATATTGAAATTGTGAAAATCTCTGCCTGCAGCCCCCATTATGATTCCCTTTCGAACCATGCTCAAACCTCCTTTATAACCTCTGAGATCATTATTATCATTTATTTGTGGATGACTGTGCCAGTCCTACCAGATAGGGCCTCAAGGATATTTGTCAAGCTGCATATTATAGATCTCTTTCCTGTATTTTCTGCAAACCTTACTGCAGCTCTTACTTTTGGTGCCATACTTCCTTCCTCAAATTCACCAGTTCTTAGATAAGTTTTGATTTTCTTGGTGCTCACATTTCTCAGTAGGTTTTTTGCTGCTGACATAATCAAGATATGCTCCTTCGACATTTGTCAAGGACACAAACATTGAGGCACCTACGCTTGTTGCAATCTTCTCGCTAGCAAGGTCTTTATCCACCACCGCGTCAACGAATATGGTTCTCCCGCGGTCTTTTACCGCCGGTATTCCACCCCCATCTACTGTTATTACCATATAACCCCTTTCGAGTGGTTCCTTAACTGCTCCCGAGCCGCTGATGTAGAGGGGATCCGGAGATGCGACCACTCTTCTGTATCTATTAGAGCTGATCTCTGAAAATACTGTTAGGATCTAGCTTTTTGGCTCCTTCCAGTTGGCTCTGATCATAAATAGGTCCAACAGGCTTGCCTAGTTTTTTGAACGCCGGATCTTTTTTCGATACATATGCTATTGAGACCAAGCTAACTACATGATCGCAGCCAAGGTGATGGGAGAGGGAAGACTGAATCATAGATCCAATGAGACCTTGCGTCTCTGCGACACAAGCATACAGAGGAAGAGGAGGAACAAGGTGCCTTGCTGATTCATGCCTAAGCAACGCATCACCCACTTGCGGTCCATTGCCATGAGTAATTATTATTTTGTAACCCCTTCTGACAACTTTGGCTATATCTGTGGTTGCTGATGAGACCACATCAAGTTGCGATTGAAAACTCCTAGACTCGCCAACTATGGCATTACCCCCTAATGCCAGAACTATAATCCCCTCATTCAACGAGATCAGTCCAAGCTGGGACACGGATATTGATTTTTTGCATGCTCTATTGAGACACCGTCAGGTTGTCAGTAGATTTAACATGGCTGATCCTTGAAGCATTGAAAGAAGAGAAAACTAGGAGATCGTACTAGACTATGTCAAATCTTGGGAGCCCGTAGCCCTCTAAGCATATATAGCTGACAAGGTGAGGAACATAGAAAAAGCATTCCAGTATAAAGGGGCAGATGTTCATTGCCCATTCGCTATGTCTGCACATTTGAATGCAAATTCCGATGCCATAATAAGAATCGCAAAGATGGCACTCGACAGGGGCATGAGGTTCCTCAAATAGGCTGCATAGTGGGATATTACACTTTCCCTGGTAGGCTATAAGAGACCACCAGTATAGAGATATCCGAAAACGCAGGACCACCTTGAGCACCTTTTCGAGCCAGTCAGACAGGAAAAATAATCCAAGAGCCGCAGCAAAAGGTGTACAATTACTAGTACAGCGTAATAAAGCAGTGATATAGCTGCTAAGGTTCATAGTCCTTGAGCATGTGCTCGATTTCTTCTCTTCTCATTTATATGTTCAATATCTCGGTACTTGCTCATTGGGCCGATGAGCTTTACTTATTCGTTACAGGCAAAGAAACTTTCCACTCGTTCTTGTTGTCATATACAATACCGCCATGTCTGCCGTATGTGGGGTTCAGCACAATTCAGGATAAAAACTGTCCGGTTCCAAATGGACAATGCATGGAACTGCAGTAGTGAAAGAAAGAAAAATTCCAAAACTAGTATACGACGTGGGCTGTGGATTTAGAACCTAACCAAACTTGCTACCAAAACTGATAAAGTGTTGAGCCGTTCATCCATAAGATGGTGTTATCATGACAGCTCATGCCGACAAGAATAATGTTGATGATGATCTATATGCATCCATACTTTCCGTTGCAAAAGAAGGTGTATCAAAAAAAGATATCACAGAAGCTCTTTCCATCTCTCACCAACAACTAAGACGATTAGCTGCTGAATTAGTAGATCGGGGGCTGTTGCGCCTAGATGTAAAGAAGCGTGTATTTGTCACAACAGACAAGGGCCACGTTTTTCTTCAAAATAGGAAAGCAAGACATGTCTGAAACGCTATTTTGGAAAAAGAAGCGCTGCTGCAAGGCTTTACGTTTTCGTACAGACTATAACGGTATCTACTGTTGCCGCCCTTCTAGACAGAAGATCACTTCACGCTCTAGTTGGCCATCTCATACGTCTTGTCATTTAGATTATTATTATCTGCCATAGAAGATACTATCAAATTTGCAATATCTATTCGTCCCACTCTGCGATAGTGTATGACTTCATTAATCAAATGTTCCTTTAGTTGTTTAAAAATTTCAAGTTGATTAAGGGTGCCTTGGAAGATAGGATCCT
>CAYWRR010000198.1:0-4766 GCA_964460425.1 uncultured Nitrososphaera sp. | reverse complement strand
CTTGACAGAACTAGATTCTTAGAACTTGCTTGCATCTTAGACAGAACAGGTGTTTGTTTTTTGTAGCGCACAGTGGTAGCGTAAGTTGTAGATAGCAACATAGACATGTATTGAGATCTATTTTATATCTATATATCTATATAGATCTATATATAGACTAGTATTAACATATCTTCTGACCTTGCAGGTAATGCTGCATGCTATGCGATCTTCTTTTCGCATGAAATTTTTCACATATTCCCTTGTAAACTATTGGCATTATTTTTCACATTCCTGAGCACACGCACAGCAGATATCAGCACACAGCTCGATGAATTGTTTTGCAAATTGGCTATCCATAGACATAACTGCAGTCGATGTACAACAAACGATGGTGCATTCTCTGTTTATTTATTTGAGCGCAACTTACACTCATCTTTACATCTTGCTCTTTTAGATCTAAGTGGCACAAAACTCACGCGGTACAGTGCAGCTCATGCAGGCATCTATGCAGTTTGCCATTTTGATTTTGGAGTACGTAGCACTACCTATGTAGACATTTTCTGCAAATAAAGTATTTACAACTTTTCTGATTTTGTGCAATAACTACGACGGTATATTGCGAGACCATTGTTTCATAAGCTGCTCTGTTACTGGCATTAAGTGCCGCTATAAGCGTATTCTGTGACACTGAGTTTTTGACAGCAGATAGTTACTATACTTGTGGATACTCCTTTTATTTTTTGATATCGTGTAATTACCTTGGGGACTTCTCTGACCTTATGCAAGTAAAATAGTATATTGTACTAGCGCAATAGGTTTTACATGTTTTTCTATCATTAACAATTCACATTGCTGAAATCGCGGGTTCAACACCCCGCCCGATGTTTCAGCGAAGCACATCAGCATGAAAACTTAACAAGTATCTTTCGATCTGGATTAGAATTGGACATAATCTGGAGAAATCCTTTTTATCTTAATCATATTAGTTTCGAGCAATGAATTTAAAAGAATCTCTGCTAGGAATGGTAGTTATAGCACTGGTTATTACGCCAGTGCTTAACCCTGCTACGCAGATTTTTGGACAAGAAGAAGAACAACAAGTAGACGATGACATTGCCCCTGCGCCGCCATCCATTGGAGCTGATATTCCTCTCACCTACTTTGGCCCTGCCCCATCTACTGCACAGAAAGAACTAGTAGGTCCTCTCCAGCTACTAAGATCTGGCAGTGTTCACATGAATGAATCCACGATCACCCTTCCTCTATACCAAGGACATATTCGAGGAAGCGGCGAAGCAGTTTGGTATATCCTTACTGACACAACAGACAAGGGCAACGCTGATGCTCTGGGTCTTAATTGGTCACCTAAACTTGCATACTCTGCTCCCGGAGCAAGGGTAGCTACGCTGCTTCCAAACGCCACACTTGAGTTTCATTCCGGAACTGTAGACTTTAGCCCAGAACATAGAGTAACTCCGGGTGCTGACCCTTCCAACCCCTTCCCACCCTCTGAATTCCAACCTGGTGCAGTAGGCGACAATGATTATTCTCCTCTAGCTCTTGTAGAAAACTCCGGTGGCCATATCTACAATGCTCCAGTACTTGCATTTGGTGTTGACGCTTCCCAAATCAACTTTTGCGAAGGCAACCCCGACTACAGCCTAGTTCACGACAAGGTCGTAAGTATTTGTCCAAGTGAAGGCACGGTGACGATAGAGCTTACACCCGGCTTTAGTTTTGCCCGGCCTGTACTTTACTTGAGCACCGAAGCTAGCGTTCCTCTTGCTGCATCGCTTGAGGGAGCTACACTTGCCCCCAAACTCGCTAACATAACTACAGGCCGAGACGACAGTGCATTTAGTGCAGTAGAGAGAATATTCGTGTTTGCCAATGGACCTACTGGCCAAGGAAATCCGCAACGTCAAGGACTCAACAGTGCACTTATGGGTGAGGGATCTCCTCTGAATGTCTTGGGAGGCATACCTACGATCGCAACTGACTATAGTCCGCTATGGGATATTAACTTGGGCGTATGGACTCAAGAAGCCATAGACAATGGGTATCGTTCACGACTAACAGAAGAGTTTGCCATCTTAGGATTTGTTGAACAAGGATGGATAACTGGTCTTGAAGGCGGGCCATATGGCTCAGTTGGAATGGTAGTGAACTGCCCCATAGTGTTCCGGTTCCTGTAGTAGAGAGCGAACAAATGAAATCTCTTTTTCCTCCCCCTCCTCCTTTTTTTGTTAAATGACCCAACCCATATCAATAACAATCCATAACTAACCATATAATAGGTATTACATTAGTAACTCGACATCAATTTTCATTTTCTGCTCCTATAACTCATCGAGGCTATTTTATGAAGGCTTTTCTCCGGAATACATCCTTTCCCAGTCAGTAGAAGAAGAAGATCTCCCGACAAATTCAGAAGCATTAGGAATTTAATGATAACTTGATAGCTTTGTTCTCTGGAAGTACAACATTCTATATTTGTAGAGCGCAACCCTCTTAAGTTAGAGGACTCAAGGGATAGGAGAATTGTAGAGTTTACCGTTCCTCTTTCATTGCATCCACGCAACTAGAATTATGTCTATAAGCATGATAACTAAAGTACCAAAATGGTTGCGGTGTTAATTCGTGCACAAGAAAAAAATGAACTTAACGAAAGAAGTATATCCATTCTGACTATGCGTCAGTCGTAATCCCACTAAGATCTATAGGCAAAGCTTCGATTCCAAAGAGATACCGCAATGAAAAACAATAGTCACAGCATCAGCCACAAGGTTGTCTTCGGTTCATGTAATACTTTCCCAAATGGGCTGCCAAGTTAAGCTAGTCTATAGGAAAAATATCTGAATACTTTTGCTACTGCTATAGCCGATGACCCGGCTGTCGCCACTACAAATGTGGCAGTGCTAACTGGCAGAATTGCAGGAAATGCTACTAACGTGGCTGCCATAACAGCCGCAGCTGCTCCTGCAATAATGACGAGAAATTTGCAGCCAACCCTTTTACTTGCGGCAAAACCCACAGGCCACAGATACACAGCACCGATAAGTGAGCTTGAAATAGTACCCGCCAATATGCTGCCAGCCTCGCCTCCGATTGTCGCATAGCCTCCTTCAGCAGTCATGAGTATTCCAAACAAAGGGTATAATGCTATTTTCACCATATCTTGAAGCCAAGGCTGCCCTCTCTCATATTCTGCAATTTGTGGGCTGAATGAATAGTAGACAGAATTGAAGGTATTCATGAAGGCTGAACCGGATACTGTTGACAAGATGTAGTAGTCGCGGAAGTCTCGCAGATACTTGACCTGTGGGGACAGTTCAGAGCCAAACGCAGCTGTTGCAATAAGGCATTGAGATGGAGTTGGCTGTGACTGCGGCTGTGAGCTTGTTGTTGCATTCCCGCTTCCTTGAAGCACAGCTAGATCTATCTTGGCGCTTTCACCTTGATTGTTGATATTGTTTGCAGCAAGCGTGACTGTTCCTGCCTTTGAGAAGGTGTATTCATAAGAATAGGTACCAAACTCGGATGAGAGGGGCTCAGCTTGAATTTGATTGCCATCCTGCATGAAGACGAGATCAAAAGATGATCCCCTGATTAGGTCGCCGGTAGCTGGATCTTGTATGTTCATAACAAATGTCGTTGGAACACCGGTTTCAATTATATCTGGGCCCCATGACAGCTGGAAGAGGAACTTTTCGGCTGGCAGCGACATTATATCAAGTGGGAATTTCGGCTTCTCTGACGGGATCAAAGTAAAGGCAGCAGTATCGTTATCACTTATCATCTCAGCAAAGCGGCTCAACATTGCGTTGGAGACAATAAAATGAACTATGCGATTTTGCTCAGAGGTATAGTCATCAATGACTACAGCTTGTGCCTCAAGCTCCCTGCCGTTTAGCATTCCACGGTAGCTGTTTGTCTGTAGCTCTTCAAGCGATTTTGGGAACTGAACTTCCATATGTAGCACTGGAACCTGTGCAACATATGCACTGTCCCATGTAAATGGCGTTTCAAATGAAATAGTCTTGTTGGAATAGTCAAAATTGGTTATTTCGTCATAATACGTTTTTACCACCATCGAATTCACTCCTTGTGGAGTGTCAACGTCAAATGTGTATGAGTCACCTACGCTGATATACAGGTCAAACTTTTGATCGGCCTGTAGTAATGAAATGCCAGTACTACTGTTTTCGATCGTTATTGCAATATGGTACAACCCACCAGCTGAAAGGATTTTGCTTCTTAGTTCAACTGGATTACTCTGGCTAACTTCTATCTGTTCGCTTGGCATAGATTGACCATTTATCTCCCATCCTTCGATATCGCTGTCTGGTATGAGATTTGCATTTACAACGCCATCAGAAGACCGGAATCGCTGATCAAGCAGAGTTTCATTTTTCAGCTCGACTACTAACCTGTAGTCGATGCCTGCTATAGTGATATTATTATTCTCATCATGAGCCCTTATTACAAGGGTAGGCATTGAAGAATTTGGAACTGGCAGAAAGGAAGGGTTTAAGATCCCTTCCACAGTTACCTGCTTTCCTTGAATATTGACAGCTGGCGCCTGATCTTGGCCAAGGCCATGACCGTACGTGCTTACCATAAGTGAAGATGCTGCAAGAACCAGCAGCAGAACTAATGAAGCAAGATAACACTTCTGCATGCTTTACATGAGCAGCATATATGAACTAAAATAAAGATTTGGGTTTGGGAAGTCATCTGAAAACCTTCCTCATCAATATCATCATGCATCCTAGCTGTAGAAA
>CAYWRR010000197.1:0-4787 GCA_964460425.1 uncultured Nitrososphaera sp. | reverse complement strand
TTATGCTTCACATAACATACATACTAACACGCTGTTTTACCTTGGAGGAAGAGGACTAGGGGGAAGAAACACCTAATAATCTCTCTGCATGTTACGTTATGCATAATGTCTTCGAATATTCCAAATTGGGAAGCCACAGTTCATAAAATCGTAACTTCCAAAGAAGTAGATCTAGTTGGCAGTGTGTAGAGGCTACTGATGAAAGTTAAGTATTAGTTTCTAGTGAAGGCGCACGCATGCGCTACAGAATTCCAAAACACGTGGTAGAAGGATTTGACGGCCATGCTGTTTCACTCAAGGTTCCAAAGACAGAATTAGAACAGTACAAAGCTGACCGTAGAGAGGGTTTTGGCGAGGTAAAATAGTATAATAGTAGCAGTAGTAGTAGCCACTTTATTACCTATCTCAGAAGCCCTTAGAAATCAGGTGAAAGAATAAGAGGTACTTGAAAGCACAATCAAAGCTGGGTCAAGAAGATTTTGTAGTAGTATACAGTATTTCTACTATGTATTGTATGTATGTATGGGAGCAGTGCCGTTGACGAAGCAAAAGGAGATTCTATCGATATAGGGAATAGACTCTCATTAACGTACGCATATGCCATTTGTTCTTACCGAACCTGCATAATCTGGGTCATCTATGGACTGTTGTTGTTTGAAAATCCAGGGCCAGAGGAACTCAGTCACACACGGGGGTGCGAGCGCCATAATAAGGGAAAAAGCTACTATGACAGCAGCATTGAATCCACATTTTT
Organism: uncultured Nitrososphaera sp.; assembly: GCA_964460425.1. Classification (GTDB taxonomy): domain Archaea; phylum Thermoproteota; class Nitrososphaeria; order Nitrososphaerales; family Nitrososphaeraceae; genus Nitrososphaera. The sequence goes on along the minus strand of CAYWRR010000197.1, from coordinate 4,033 downwards.
TCATAGTTATGACTAAAGTCTAGATACTTATGATGGTGGAAGAAAAAGAAGTACGTCAGATCGCGTTCTTCTGTGTTTCCAGTTTTGCCTATTCAGAACTTTCAAACGAGGTAATACTTCCTTGAGTTTGAGACTTGCCTGAATATGATTCATGCTACATAAGCCAAGAAAAGTATCCTTTGGCGACTCGCATGCACAACGCCTGATCGTTGGATATAATGAATCAGCCTCTGCAGCAAACAGCATACAGTGCATTGTCATTAGAGGTATCCCTTCTGAGATATCCGGTCGGTCGTTTCTGTAAACGCAGCTCGAAGAGTCTCTAGGTCATTTCTAAAGAATTCCTTTCTTACCACCTCCAGTACCTCAGCCCTAACTACTCTCTCTAGATTGGACAGCAAGTCTCTAGGTCATCTTAAAGCATCAGTCCATAAAGGGCGAACTCTGGCCATAAGGATGAACACCACCAATTATCAGTAAGCGGATCCATTCAGGGTCATATTTGGTCAAGCCAAAGCCAATCCGGCCGCCTTTAGAGTAGCCAAAATAGTGGGCCCTATCAATGTCTAATTCATCCAGAACACAGATTATGTCTGCCATATAATTCTCCAATCTATACTCTTCGGGATTATGCGGCTTGTCGCTAGCCCAATGTCCTTTGCTATCAATAAGTACCAGTTGGTACTCTTGCTTCTTCAGAGTATATACGAACCCCTTCCAATACCAACTCTCTTAGACCTTCACTGAATCCATGCTAAAGAATTAAAGATCGCCCTTGACCTTCGATTCGATAACAGATTCAGACTCCTTGGGTACTATAACAGATGATGATGATATCATACTATTAGTTCCTTCATCTTAATGCGTGTACTAAGCCAAACTAGGTCGTTGACTTGGATGTCGCCAATACCTTGATAGGTCATCAGCATCACATCATCTTCTTGATTCTTTTCCCAATAGCTCGAAGAATTTAAAAGTAGCGAAAATCTGTCTTCAGCCCAAGATTCGTTGAAGCATTAATTCAAAGTTTGTCGTGGCGCTACCAATCGCCAAGGTCCGATTAGAAACGAAACAGGATCCTAATACAAAATGAAAGTATCCCCGGGATAAGCTTGCTTTTAAAGATACTAAATTTATGGTTTCTATATATTGGTGGTCCCTTGCTCACTGTTCACCATCTTTCGATAGCCACCATGAAGCTTACTGTAGTAAATTTTGTAACAAGCTGTTTAGCTTAGACTTGAAGGGGCAAAAGGCTTCGTCTTTAGGTGGCCTTGAGCCGCTGTTAACACAGGGTGTACAGTTTTCCTATTGAGCCTGTCAAGTTTGCTTTTCTAGTCTTTTTTTCTTACAAGCATAGTAACCAAGAAAAAGAATCAGTGCCCTTAGGATCTGATTGTGTATCCATTACTATTTTCAAAGTCTAGGTTTTTTGCAAATGAAAAGCACGTTGCACTCCTGGTCTTTGCTGTATGCATCATATTAAGAGCAGCACCAGAACTGATTGCCTATCCCTATCCAATAGGCTATGATGTTGTCAACTACTACATCCCAACTGTGACAAGCTTTGAGGATAAGTGGGATACCGTATCAAAGCAGTTTCCCTTGTATGTAAGCTTTCTTTATCTTGTAAGCATCACTACTGGATTGCCGGCGCACTCAGTAGTTGTAGCAGTAGCTATCGTTATGACTGGAATTTTTGGCATATCACTATTTTATCTTGGAAGAACTCTGTTAAAACTTGGAATAAGCCATAGTGCCTTTATAGCTATTTTTGCTATTTTCCAGCTGGCAGTACTCAGAACTACATGGGATCTACATAGGGATATCTTTGCACTGGCTAGCATGATGTTTGTCTTTTCTCTGCTTAGCAAAAAGAATTCAGGATGGAAGTCCCTTGCACTTATTTTAGTATTGGCTACATTAACAGTGGCTGCAGATAGAATGGTAGGTGTACTATTCGGTGTATCAACAGCAGTCTATGCAACTGTGACAAGACGCAGAGATGTAGCTCTGACTGGTATTCTTGCTCTAGGATTATTTTTTGCTTTGGCAGTCCCCACCCAGAGCATACCTAACATTAAAACAATCACTACAGCAGAAATGCTGCAGAATAATATTAATAACGAGGTAAATGAATTTTACAGCCCCACTAATCTAGCTATCTTTTTCGCAGTGATAAACGGTTTCATTATTGCACCGGCAGCAATTGGCTTTTTGAGTATGAAAAATAGTTTTCTAAAAATCCCTCTACTTGTCTGTCTCATGGGATCATTCTCATGGCTGGCTTTCCCAGAAAATAGATACCTTCTTGCAGATAGATGGATAATCTTGGCAGGTATTTTCCTATCAGTCTTTGCCGGCTATGGCATTCTACGTCTAATCAGAAACCTAAAAGAAAGGTTTACAATAGCGGGTTTCATTCTGGTGTGCTTTGCAGTTATAGGACTAGCTTATGCAGTTATTCCGCATAATAGCGCATCTATATTATATGGAATCATTGGAGTGCACGCTGAGGATCTCCCACCTCTCACAATGCAGTTCAACTCGCTTGGTGTTGAGGATAATGACAAGTTGCTATCTACTATTGCATGGATAAACAAAAACACTGAACCAGATGCTGCAATTGTGGGAGAAAATCATTGGCGAGGCTTTATGGAACTATATCTGGAGGATAAGAGGACATATCATTTCTCAGAAGACCATCAGGCCATTGCTGAAGCTCTTAGCAAGCATGGTCAGCAAGTCTATTTGATAGAATTTAATAGTAAGTCGCCAACCATGTTTGTTGTTAAAGATATCAGCAATAGATAAAGTTTAAGAACATTATACGTAAGGGATCATTTTGTGATTATTACCACTTATCGAGAGGATAGGGTTACTGTTGACATATTTTCCTGAATTTATGATTTATTGAAAGTCACTCTCGGCAATAGGTGTGATATTATCTACTTGCCAGTTTCATAGCAGAGTATATGAAATAATGCGCCATTATAGTTTGTCCTTTAAGGACAAACTAGATGATAGTGTTTCAGTAATAAGTCTGCATGTGGTCCGCTATTTTTACATTTACAGGTAGCCGCATTTGAACACGCACGGTTGGCGGGCCCGTCGGGATTTAGAGAAAGATTCATTTGAATCCAAAATGAGAATTTTGGAGGAGAATGCGATGACTGTCATCGATTACGTCCTTACTCTCAGGTTAGAGATTAACCTGACTGACACTATAGGTTTCCCATTGTTGTGGCGCTAAAGCTGCTGTTATTATACTGCTTCGTAAGCAGCGTACTTTCATAGATGGCTATAGGAAACACATCATGACTTGAAAGGTTAACAAGTCCCTAATCACTCAATGGTTTAGTTGTACCATGAAAAGAATCACTTATTGTAAGGGACAAAAGTAAAACCCCTCGGAGAAAGTCACATTTATTCACCCACTCTTTCCCACATCAACTTAAGCACTATGGTATTGTCTGTAACAACAAAATTGCCCTGATTTTCTAGTCGTTCGAGAATAAGCCGAGCTCGTGTCGCTAACAAGAGGGAAATTTTTTCCCATATCATGCTATATTATATATGAGTAAAACCTCTTTGTCATCACCAACTTCAAGCTTATAGGGAAATCCAGACACTCTAACTCATGTTTCAATAACGTTTAATATTAAAAGTAAATCATTTTCATCTCTCAGCAGAAGCGTAACATCCTTGAACATATCCTTGCTTACTTCTTCTGCTACCCGAATAACTTCTTCCTCTGACAGACGATCAAGTAGCTTAATAATCACCGGTTTCTGAAGAGGTGCGTAGCCAGCTTTGCATGCCTTGGAGTGCCAATCAATGTATTGCCTGAAAATCTGGTTGATTAAAGTTTTAGGCCGGTCTGATTTTGCTCTAATTCCCTATGCAACTTGGTAAGAATTTTCTTTTCTAGCCTTAGTGTAATTATTTTAGTTTGGTCTCTCCTAACTCTATGTTGATAATCATCTCAAGATACTTATCTTTAGCTCTTCATAATTTGTTTGGCATGTTTTCA
>CAYWRR010000196.1:0-4789 GCA_964460425.1 uncultured Nitrososphaera sp. | reverse complement strand
TCCACTTGCATTGACAAAATATAATCGATTATGCTTTTGCAGTTCTCTCGTGAAATCCTGGTTAATAGATGCTCCTTAACAAATGGCCTAGCACAATCAGTTATTAGATCGAATTTACGCCCAAAATTGAGATCTTCAAAATTGTTCACTATATTCTTCTCCTTATTATACTGTAACATTTCACTATTCCACATTAGACGTTGAATAGCAATACCGACGCTTGCATATAAGATACAACGTCATTAGTTGTTACCCCTATATAAGAGAAGGTCCAAGGGTTAGGCAGATGGCAACTGATCCGGTCTGTGGCATGTTTGTTGAAGAAAAGCCAGATTCCATCCAGCATATGGCGGATGGAAGGAAATACTATTTCTGCAGCACACAATGTCTCAATGAATTTACGGAGCCGGAAAGAGAATTACGAAAGCTGAAGAAGCATGTAGCGATAAGCATTGTCCTTACAATTCCTATTGTAATACTTACACTACCTCACATGCTTCCTTTGCAGCTTGAAGATTTAGTTCCTATTCCAATGGAGGCCAGTAACTATGCTATGCTAGTACTAGCAACACCAATCCAGTTCTGGATAGGCTGGCGCTTCTACAAGGGTATGTGGGATGGAATAAAGGCTAAAACATCTAATATGGATACCCTGATAGCGCTAGGAACTAGTGCAGCATATGTTTATAGCGCAGCTGTTACAGTTGCACCTAGCTACTTTCCATTTGTGTCAGTGTATTTTGAAACTGCCGCAATCATAATTACTTTAATCTTGGTAGGAAGACTACTTGAGACAAGGACAAAGGAGAAGGCGTCGAGTGCGGTAAGAAAACTGATGGATCTCCAGCCTAGAATGGCTAAGGTGATAAGGGAAGGAAACAGAGAGGAAGAAATTCCTGTCGAGGAGGTACAGCAAGGAGACTTCCTTGTTATAAGGCCCGGTGAGCGTGTGCCTGTCGATGGTATTGTAATAGATGGAGCATCTTCAATAGACGAGTCTGCGATCACAGGTGAGAGCATTCCTGTCGACAAGTCGAGTGGAAGCGAAGTTATAGGTGCTACAATAAACCAGAGCGGGCTTATTACAGTCAGAGCTACTAAAGTGGGTCAAGATACTGTGCTCTCCCAGATAATCACACTTGTAGAGAACGCAAGAATGGGCAAGGCGCCTATGCAGAGGATAGTAGACCAAGTTGCAAAGTACTTTGTGCCTGCAGTAATAGCCGTCGCAGTTGGCGCGGGACTAGGCTGGTATTTTGCAGGAGGAGCAGGGCTAACGTACTCGCTCCTTGCGTTTGTATCAGTGATAATTATAGCCTGCCCCTGTGCGCTTGGCATCGCTACCCCTGCAGCGCTGATGATGGGCGCTGGCAAGGGTGCTGAGAACGGCATACTATTCAAAAGCGGCGAATATCTGGAAATTGCAAGAAAGGTAAACACTGTGGTATTTGACAAGACAGGCACCTTGACAGAAGGCAAGCCGTCAGTCACAGACGTAGTAGATTTATCGTCAGGAGCCATCGGCGAAAATGAGCTATTGAGGCTCGCAGCAATTGCAGAATCGGGTTCTGAGCACCCGCTAGGACAAGCAGTAATTAGAAAGGCAAAGGAGAGGGGTCTACCTGTATCAAACCCTGATTCATTTGAAGCGGTGTCAGGTCATGGGCTCAGGGCGAAGTATGCAGATCACACAATCCTGATTGGGAATAGAAAGCTGATGCATGAAAACAGAATCGAGGTCGGCACCAGTATTGATTCAATTCTATCAAGACTGGAACAGGAAGCCAAGACAGCAACACTTGTATCAATAGATAATAAGCTATCTGGAATAATTGCAATGGCAGATACAGTCAAGGAAAGTGCAAGGGAAGCGATTGATTCGCTAACTAACAACATGGGCATAGAAGTGATAATGATGACAGGCGATAATGAGAGAACCGCCAAGGCTATTGCGTCCAAGCTTGGCATCAATAGAATAATCGCGCAAGTATTGCCGCAGCAGAAAGAAGAGATGGTTGCAAAGCTCAGATCAGAAGACAGCAGAGTTGTGGCGATGGTAGGAGATGGCATAAATGATGCACCAGCGCTAGCACGTGCCGACTTGGGAATAGCTATAGGCTCTGGAACTGATGTAGCAAAGGAAACAGGCGGAATAATTCTGATAAAAGGTGATGTAAGGGACGTAGCAACCTCTCTAGAACTAGGCAAAAAGACTGTATCGAAGATAAAGCAGAACCTCTTTTGGGCGTTTGCATACAACACAGGCTTGATACCTATAGCAGGAGGCGCATTGGTACCCTTCCTTGGATTAAGTGTATTCGCATGGCTGCCTATACTTGCTGGCGCAGCTATGGCTATGAGCTCAGTAACAGTAGTAGGAAACTCTTTACTGCTTGGAAGGTACAGACCACGATATGTAGCTGGAAAGCCAAAGGAAGAGCACGTTTACTCCAACATAGAACTAAAAAGGGTATATACGCCGAGGGAGGCTTCTGCTACTTAATAATTTCTAAAAGTACTTGTTGGATCATACGCAGGAATCATTATCTTTTTTCATAATAATGATAATGATAATATTAAATCACATTAGCATCAACTCTATTGCAATACATTGCCCGTAGACCTTGATGACACTGATATTGCAATCCTGAAATCATTAATGGAGGATGGCAGGAAGTCCTTCCGTGCTATCTCACGCGAGATAAAGGTGAGCACGCCTACGGTCAAAAGCAGATATAGGCGCCTTGTAAACATTGGGCTTATTAAGTCAGTCAAGCCAGAGATCGATTTATCCAAGGTCTATAGCCGAAAGAAAAGCCAGTTCTTTGGAGAAAAAACCATCAAGCAGCTTGAGGAAGAAAAGAAACACTTCCATGTAAAAGTTGAGAATATGAAGGTAAAGATGCAATGCGAATATTGCAGCGGACCCATACATGCCAAGCCAAAAGTACTTATGTTTGCAAACTTTCAGAGATTTTTCTGCTGCGCTGGTTGCAAAAACCACTACAAGCAAAAGCATGAAGGCAGGATACGGTCCATAGTGGAAGAGTACAAAGAGATTCAAAAAGAGGCGAAAAAACTAAGCTGATTTTGGGGAAACAAATTTACTTGACGCCTTTCAAATTGTCAGATTCATAATAATAATAATATCGTTATTTTGATATTTTTGCACGTCATTGTTAAGACTTTAACATAATAACCAAATTGCCACATAGCTGGCATGAACGAAAGAAAAAGGCAAATCTGCTATAGTATTGTTTAGTCCCTTGAAGCATTATATGTTGTTGTCATGTGACACAGCCTGTTTACTGACAACAACCCGGGAAACAAGAAAAAGGATTAATTCTATTCCAGTATAGAACAGTGTATATATATATATATATATGTCCTACTGCTAGCCTGCTTCTTTCTCCTCCTCTGCAGCAGTAGAGTAGTCTCAGTATTATTATTAGTAGTAGTTGTACTTATTGTTCCATGAGTACCAGGCATCAGTGCAGGGCAAAATGTCCGTTCTGCATCAGTTGATACTCTTAGCACAGATTTACTTGATCCCGTAATTGGATTAGTTTCCCACCATGAAACAAACATTTTATATTTTCTCTCGCTGCTGCTACTACTATCTCTGCATTTTGTGATTCAGCATCAGAAGAATTGCTTAGGTTAATTCTATCACCAAATCTCTTTCTACCATCTGTAGAAACTCTAAATATTACTTCCCAATTCTATGATTTGTTACTCCACCATACCAGTATAAATATTGCCCTCTTGAGATAGTGCTATTAGAGCTTTTGGTTCTCTTCTTAAACTGTTTGATCTATAAATGCCGTTGGTCAAGCAGTTGTTGTTATTGTTGTTACCACCTCTGTAATGACAGCACCAGCAGAAATGACTAGGATTGCTATTGGCAACATGGAAAGTGCTCTGATGCTTTTAGGATGACGTTATTCTCCTTTTTGTTGTTGAGACGACTTATCTTATTGCCAAACAGGAAGATAACGTAGAAAAGACTTTTTTCCTCTAGGTAGAGAAAAAAGAGGGAATTAGATGTTTGCAGTCCACATCCATCCCTCCATAATTTAGTAAGACTACTGCATGACATTTGCCTAACACACGCAAGTGTCTTCGCTGTTATTGTCAAGTCTTGTTTCATCGATGATTGTTACTGTGAAGGCGGACTAGGAGCAACACCCGCATTGTTACCAATTCCACTTTCCCACTTCCATAATGTTACGGTATTCTCTTCATTTGACTGCAAGTCGCTAATGCCTGCTACTATTGTACCGTTCAATGGTGCAAGCGTGCCAGTTGAGTCTGTATGAATTACTGCCATTGTAAGGCCCTTTCCATCATCCGGCATTGAAGGATTAATTTTTAAAATTTCATAAAATGTGGCTGTTGCAGTCTCACCTTGTTCAGTATTAAGGGTCTCCTTTGCTTGAGTAGAGTGTGTCGTAAGTGAAATAAGCGCGGTACCATCGGTGGTAAAATTGATAGTCTCTGCAGTCTCTGGAAGAGTCAATGTGCCATTTCCAGTGAATGTTGCGCTTATGTGTGTCTGGTTTATTGGGGTCTGGCTTGTAGTTGTTGTCCATTCTTGCAAGACAGGCTGAGGTGATAGCTCTATTCCTGATACAGAAGTTGCAGTTGTGGCTGCTGCTTCTGTTGTAATAGTAGTATCATTAGTTGTTATTGTTGTTGCTGCTGTATCACTATCGGAAGGGGTACCAGCTAATCGCTGCCCTACTGTGATTACTGTTTGAGCAGTGCCACTCTGAGTGGTATCAAATGG
>CAYWRR010000195.1:0-4835 GCA_964460425.1 uncultured Nitrososphaera sp. | reverse complement strand
CACGTCTTGTGATGTCCTTAGCATTTCTTATTCCTTGCTCTGTAAAACGAAACAAAATGATATAGTGTTGTACCATATGTAATGAAGAAAGAACCTGCTGTTGGACTTTATCTTTTTGGTAGCATATTCGGTTGTAATCATTATGTAAAAGTTATCGAAAAATCATAACTGCTGAATTTGTCCGACACTTACTAGAACAAGCTCAATTTAATGCCGTAATTAACCAGATTGATAAAGATGGACCGGGTGGGAGGATTTGAACCCACGACCTCAGCCAGTCAGATTGGCTAATCAATCATCTAAAGAGCGAAGCTGCCAACAGAGAAACATATTGTTCAAGCCCCCGGTCCACTTTGGTCTAGATTGTATTGCGTTTGGTAAGCAGAAATACCTACCTACTTCTCTAGATATGCTCTATTTTCTTTCTTCCTCCATTCCAAGCACAATTCCAAACTAGTATCATCCTGCACGTTTCCTATAAAAAACCAAATATAATACAACTTTGAGCACTTCAATTCAGTAACTACAATCCCGAAATTCTTCCCATAACGAATGCTGTGATTTCTAATGCACTAGGAGGAATTTAGCAACGATATCTGCAGGTTAAGGAACGATGCAAAGGTAACCCATCCAGCATATGGCATCATCAGTACCGCTGCTAGTCGTGATATTTTATAAAAGATAACTATGGTTACCAAGATACTTATCAACAGTATCACAATTTCTGCAAATGCGAGCTGCGGCGACCTTAGACCAAAGAAAATGAATGACCACAGTACATTTAAGATTAGTTGAGAACCAAATGCAATGAACGCCGCTATTTTTCTACTGTGTATATCCTTGGGGAAAATAGTAGTACTAGTTGCTCTCCAGATAAGAAATAAGGATATCCCCATCAGCACATAAAGCGTGGTCCACACAGGACCAAAGAGCCAATTTGGAGGAGAGAATGATGGTTTTTCAATAGTTTGGTACCATGTCGAAACAGATTCAGAGGTAAAAATGGAGCCAATCACACCTGCCATAAGAGGAACTGCAATCGAAATTCCTAGCCGCAGGCTATCTCTCTTGTAGGATACAGGAGGCGTCTTCAAAAAGAGTTTTCCCCGCCCATATACACAGCTCTTCTTGCATATTAACGCAGTAGGAATTCATTGCCATGTACTGCATTGTTGCTGAATTTGTCCTACACTTCCCAAAACAAGCTCATTTTAATGCCGTAGTTTCCTCGTAGTAAAATATGGACCGGGTGGGATGATTTGGACCCACGACCTCAGCGCATCAACAGTATTAGAAAGCTGTTCCCCATACTAACCGCATATCTAAAGCGGAAGCTATTGAAAGAGAACGTAGGGCTCAAATTCCACATGTTCTATTATTTTCTTTGCACTTTCCGCAGTCATTATCATCGATAAGTTAAGAATATTATCTGAGACAGTAAACAAGGGTTAGGGACGTCAAATGGATCAAAGCCTAAAATCAATCTACCTTGACTACAACGCTACGACACCAATAGATCCAAAAGTTTTTGAGTTAATGCTACCTTTTCTTCAGAACAATTTTGGCAATCCATCCAGTAGCCATATTTTTGGACGAATTCCAAAGGAGGCACTCGAAAAGTCAAGACAACAAGTAGCTGCTCTGATTGGAGCTAACGTTGATGAGATAATCTTTACTAGCGGCGGGACAGAGAGTGATAATCATGCAATCATAGGAACAGCACTAGCAAATAAGGAAAAAGGAAAGCACATCATCACTTCAATAATTGAACATCCAGCTGTTTTGGAAACATGCCGATATTTAGAGATGCTTGGGTTTAGGATCACGTATCTCCCAGTCGATGAATACGGGCTTGTAGATCCAGATGATGTACAAGTTGCTATCAATGATGATGCAATATTGATCACTGTCATGCATGCCAATAATGAAGTAGGAACCATCGAGCCTATAGAGGAGATAGGAGAGATTGCGAAGAAAAGAGAGATCCCCTTCCACACAGATGCAGCTCAATCTTGTGGAAAGATTGAAGTGAATGTCGAAAAGTTACAGGTCAACCTTCTGACTATTGCTGGTCATAAAATATATGCACCAAAAGGCATAGGCGCTCTTTATGTTAGAAAGGGAACTGTCATTGACAACTTTGTTCACGGAGCAGGACAGGAGATGGGGAGGAGGGCGGGTACTGAGAATGTCCCATACATTGTAGGACTTGGCGTTGCTTGCGATATTGCTAAACATGTTCTCCCAGCATTTTCTCAAGTCAAGATGCATAGAGACAGCCTTTACAAGAACTTGCTGAGTGGCATTGGTCGTGAACGTATGAAGCTAAATGGTCATCCAGAGATGAGGCTCCCCAATACCCTAAATGTGAGCATACTAGGCACAGTTGGAGAAATGCTCCTCAGCTCCATCCACGAAATAGCAACGTCTACTGCAGCTGCTTGCCATTCTGGGAGTTTTGAGCCCTCAAAAGTATTGCTAGCATTGGGTCTTAGCAAAGAGGATGCACTAGGAGCTCTTCGGCTAAGTCTGGGTCGGGGTACCACTAAAGAAGAGGTAGATACTGCATCAAGACTTATTATAGAGCATGCCAATGAAATCTTGAAAGTGAAGAGTAGTAAATAGAGATGTAGCTGCCAAAAACGTTCTAATCACATATCATCCAAAAAGCTGTTCAGTTGTAATTCTTCTAACCGGTAACTTAGTTATTCAGTCATTCCTAATCTCTGCTACTATGCTCTGATCCTTCTGCAGCTGTTCAAGTAGCACTTCCCTTATCAGATTGCATACCTTGATAATCTTTGGGTTTGATATGCCATAGTAGATGTTTGGACCATCCCTTCGGGTCTTGACCACGCCCCTCTGTCTCAGAACTGCCAAATGCTGCGAGATGTGGGCTTGTCTTCTGCCAAGCTTCTTTGCCAGAACCCCAACAGTTATCTCACCCTCCTGTAGTTCGTTTATTATCCTAAGCCTAACAGGATTGGACAGGGTCTTGCAGACTTCAGCATGAAGTTCAAAAAGCCTTTCCTGTTTCATAAGATATCATATCCACCTTATCATATTCAGATATTTGAATATAAGCAATGGATTTGCCACCCTTCTCCCTTACATTCAAGAATAAGATTAGAAGGTCAGCACCTTATCTGACTCTTCAACAATCTTGAGCATGTCCTTCATTGTAGAGATCGGACAAATAGCAAATTGCATCTGACGTGATTTGATGCATGTGCCGCAAGCAAGCATAGTGCCACTTAGTTCATTAAATTTCTGAAGCTGTTCTGACACATTGAATTTTTCGCCTTTGACGCTTTCTATTTCAACGCCGGCTCCAAGCAGAAAGATTTTCACCTGGTGCCCCCCCAAAATTGCAGTATTTGCAAACCTAAGAACATTCCATACTAGCTCAGGGTCAGTATCAGTGATAATAACTCCTATCTTCATTTTTTTATGCCACAAGCCTCTTTGTCCAATAGTTGCCCCATGCATCTTTTCTTTCTCTCAATTCTTTACTAGGTATTTGCAAGTTTATCACAGGTTTGGGTAAGGCGTAGAAGCTGCCTGAACCATATCCCGCATTTCCAGAGCCTGTTTCAATGAAACATTCTCCAAATCCATCCCAGCTTCTAGTTTCGGTTCCAAGGACTGAAGAGGCTATATTGCTAGCGACTATTTCAGCCTGACCAAATGCAAATGTGGCAGCCTTTGGAAGCATCATTCCTGATGTCAGCTTTACTGCCGCAACATCTCCAATAGCGTAAACTCTGTCATGCTTTGTCTGCATGTTCTTTGGATCTACTGAAATCCATCCAGACGCAGCATCAGCAAGGTCGCTTTCTCTGACAACTTTGGGACTTGTATGTGGAGGTATTGCGATTAGTAGGTCATATTCTTCTCTAGTACCGTTCTCAAATACTATCTGTTTTGAGCTGCCATCTATTGAGGACACCTTTGTGTTATTGTGAAAGCCTATTTCTTTTTCGTTCAGCATAGAAACAATCCTATTGCCCACCTCAGGACCTGCTATTGGCATTGGTTGTGGCTCAGGTGTGAATATCTGTATGTCGGATTTATCACGCAATCCCTTGCTTCTAAGATAGTGGTCTATAAGCATCGCAGCCTCATATGGTGCTGGCGGGCACTTGAAAGGCATGCTGGAAACTACCAATCTTATCGAGCCATCCCTAAAAGATGATAAGGTATCTCTAAGCTTCTTTGCATCCTCAAGTGTATACATATGGAAAGCAGACTCAAAACCTGGAACCTTTTCTGGAGCGAGCTCTGCACCAAGTGCAACAACTAGATAATCATATGCAAACTCGCCTTGACTGGTCCTGACAATACTATTCTTGACATCTATCCCATTTACTTCTGTATTGAGGAATTTGATACCTTTTTGGCTAACCTTCTCTTTGGGAACTGTCACCTCTTGCTCGGTCTTTTCACCTGTCATCACTCGCAGCAATGAAAACCCAAAAACAAAGGTCTTTTGCCTGTCTATGACAGTAACACTGATTTTGTCTCCCAAAAGCTCTTTTAAACGACCCGCAATGGCGAGCCCTCCACTCCCGCCTCCAAGGATAAGAACTTTGTTTCCGTTCATGTATTCAAATATATGAATATCCTAATATATATTTGTAACATTAAAAGTATAAGTAGGATAAATCCTGTCACTTTTTAGGATACTATTATATTTCCGTCTAGCTTCTTATATAATGAAAACCTGTAGATAGCAATGTGATCAATCTCACAAAGTGTTGCTATGTTGATGGAGTGGACAACCTGTCAGACGATTGTTAAAATCAAGTCAAACAATGCCGTAGTTAACCAGATTA
>CAYWRR010000194.1:0-4843 GCA_964460425.1 uncultured Nitrososphaera sp. | reverse complement strand
TCGTCGTCGTTGCTGCTGTCTGAGGAGTTGTTGCTAGTGGTGCTGCAAGCAAAATTGTAGCAACAAGTAGTGGTAGCGATAGTACAGAGGCGGTTCTTGTCAATGATGATAGTTTACCAGATGTCATTTGTTCCTAGCCTCTCCTCCACCACTTGTTGTTATTGCTTGTTGTTGTTGCGGCTGCTGTGGTTGTGTGTTTGTTTCCACTACATTGCAGGAGTTTTCTGTAAATTTTTTGTCTTCGACACCAAAAGATGCCAGATTCATGATGGTTGTTGATATCGTCGCCGGCATAGTGATCGAATATGATAACATGCATCGAATGACTTGTGGTCGTAAATAAGCTATTCTATACGTGACTCTAGAACTTTCTTCCTCACAGGTTTTGTCCATCAACATAGAACACATGTAAAAAGCAGTACCTACATTCTCAGATAGAGTTTTCTAGAACCCACTTATTTCATCATTTGTTTAAGAATAATAATATCTCATGCCATAGACGCAATACCAAGCACACTGGGAACTCGTATGCTATAGCAACAACCTACAGCAATAAAAAAAGTAATCGAGGCAACGACACACTCACATAGTCAGGGAAATTTGCAAATCTCGCATTTTGAATATGTCTCCCCGTCGAGGTGATTGAAATGTGTGCTACATGCCATGCATGTATGGTGAATATCATCATAACCGTCCTGCGCCACAAACTGGTAGCTTTTAAGCTGATGACTCTTACACGCTATGCATCTACAGCCACACACGATATCATATGACACCACTAGAGATCTCCCACTGATACTATTGCTCCAGCCATCTTGCTATAATATATATACATATAACCTATTCGATGATAGTAGGTAAGGTCAGCTTGATATCAGGAGCCGAGTCAGGTTCATCCCAGTCAAGTACATCAGGAATGATGTCTCCCAAGGGGTCGTAGCTATCAAACCGTGTCTTTTGCGGAGCAGATGCAACAAGGTGTACGCGTACCCCATTAGAAGACGACATTGAGGATAGCATCCCAACTTCTATTGAGCTGTCCTCTTTGAATATTCCCCGCACGCAGCCTACCAGCTTGTTCAGTTCACCAACAGGGATCCTCTTACCTCCCATTACATATACCATCGCTCTTTTGACAGTGCTTGCATCTGGCACAGCATCATATAGCATTGAAAGCGAATCGCGGAGAGAGAGTTCCGAGCTAGGGCTTGCCCTGCTTGTGCACATCACGTTCATTGCCGGCTTTATCATGCCAGTAGAGATTGAGGTAATGACCTCAACTATTGCATTATTTGTTATCGCAAAGCAATCTTCTTGAGACAGCTCCGAGTTATTATCCAAGAACGCATCATTGTCCATCACTATCGTTGAATCTGAAACTTCACGCACTCTTCTGAGGGCTGTACCAGCACTGAAAATGCGATCTGTTTCGTATTTGAAGGGCATAATTGTTATAGAGATTACAGCAGTATTGGAATCTTTTGCCATCCTACATACAATTGGTGCTATTGCGGTGCCTGCACGCCCTGCCAAGTTTGAAACAACAATGACTGTCGGGTAGCCCCGCATCGCAGCCGCAATCTCATTGCGATGACTCTCCACAAAAGAGCGTAATTTATGACTAGAAGGATTGACCCATTCTCCAGAATTAACAAAAATATCAGTGAACCTATCATTATGGACCAAATCCTTCTTATCGTTGCTTATCAATAGGCATTTGCATTCAAGAGCCGCGCTTGCTGCAGCTGCAATTTTACTTCCTACGCCGCCGATGCCCACCAGCAACATAGGATTCTTGATTGATAGCTCATCGTCCAAGAATTCCCCGAGCTCCCCCGCACAGAGATAGACATGTCAGGTTAAAAAGTTTTGGTGATTAATCAAAAGCTAATCATGGCGTAACAAAGTTTAGCTGGCTACAAAATTATCTTTGCTTTCAATGAAAAGTTGGAAAAATCACAAATTTTGACATGCAATTTGTCACCAAGTAAAATTTGACAAGCAGCAGCATTTGTTGTGGATGATGATATGACTACTGGCTTGTATGCATAGTTCCTTCCTTGCCTCACTTTTCCAATCTCATCAATTACTATTTCGCCCTGCCAGTTCTGCCAGAGGGAGTTGCGCTTCTTAGCTATTCTCCTTGTAAGAGCGTGCAGGTACTCTGACCTTTCCTTGGATAATTGAGAGTTAACCCTCATGCCCTTCCATTCATATGCTTCTGTTCTTGGCCTGGCAGCATAGCGCGAAATATTAACAATGTCCGGTTGAGATCTCTCAACCAAGTCAACAGTTTCTTTGAAATCATCCTCCGTTTCTGATGGAAATCCTACAATGATATCAGTAGAGATCGTCATCTCAGGGATCTTGCCTCTAAATGCATCCACAGCGTCCATAAATATCTTAGAGGTATGACCTCGCTTCATCTTTTTCAATATCCTGTCACTTCCACTTTGAACAGGAATGTGGAGAAACTTGAAGAGTTTGTCACTTTCATAGAATAAACTAACCATTCTATCCAGTATCGCAGGCAGATACATAGGATTCATCATTCCTACCCTTATCTTGAAGCTGCCTTCTACGGAGCAGCATGCCTTCAGAAGCTCTACAAGATTAGTGTCTATATCTCTTCCATAGCATCCATTGTCAGTTGAAGAAAGCCATACTTCTTTGCAACCACTTTTGATATCTGATTTAATTTGTCTGACTATGTCGCCTATGCGGTAGCTCCGAAGCCACCCCTTGGCAATCTTTGTCTGGCAAAAGGTGCATTGGCTCATGCATCCGCTTGCTATTTCTACTATGCTGACCACCGAGTTAAGCCTGACTCTTGGAATATTGACCTTATCAAGTGGAGAATCTCTAAGAGCCACAAGCCTATCTCCTGAAAGAGCTGACCCTACTGCATTCGGCGCCTTGTCGATGCAATTGGGGCCAAGAAGGCTTGCCGAGGAAGTCACTGATTCTACTTTTGCCATATCTGCCTTTGGCAAGCAACCTGCAACGATCAGCGGCTTGCCCGACTTGGTCATTGTCCTGATTCTGCTCACCATCCTATGCTCAGTTGTATCTTTGACAGAGCATGTGACAATGAGGTTGAGCGCACTTTCACTTTTCTTGCTTGCAATTTCATAACCAGCTTCCCTTAAGAGCCCACTTATCATCTCAGAATCAGCCATGCTTGCAGAGCAGCCATATGCTTCAATCCACACCTTGGGCTTAGGCTTTCTCAATAGGGAGATTGTTTCTATGATTGGCGGCTTGAGGGATGTGTGAAACATTGTAGAACACACGTATAGACTAGCTCTCCTTAAAAATCATATCCCACCTCTATCAGGCTCTTTCTGATTTAGAAACCCGCCATGAGTAGCAATGAGAATAAATGAATGAATGGATGAATGGATGACAAGCACCTCCATATGGATGTGAGCTTTCAATTAATTGCTGCTGCATTAGTTATCTACTTCTCCCCTCCTGGTGCCGATGGCGGTTGTGAACCCAAATCTCAGTTAACACAGTAACATAGGTAGTGACAAGCTCACCAGACTCCATGCTGTCGCGGTTTTTCTCTAGATCGTTTCCAAGTGCCATCATAAAAGACTTAGGCACCTTCAGGTACTCGCCTATATAGATCAGCAGTGAATAGTACATGAGATTCATTATCTTGCTGCTATCAGCACCCTCGTCAATTTTCATGTTCGACATCATGTTTGAAACTACAAGCGAGAACTGGGGGGATAACAGTGCCCTTTCTTCATTGTCGACAAGTCTGATCGCACCCATGTAAAGCAAGTCTTCTATTGCAGAGACTGTCTGCTCAAGGCGCCGGCGATCTTCTGACATTACCAGTTATTCTTGGCCTGCAAGCCTATTTTAGATTGCTTACCACTGAACGGTAGGATGCCACAAAATCAGGATCTACTATCCCCTGCAACACGTACGGCTTGCCGTCTGAGAGCCTGATGTCCATTGCAACTGCGCTGTATGGTATATCGAACTGGTCAATCTTGTCTTGCTCGATCGTGTCAAAGAATTTTGTACACTTGTCGCTACCATAGCATGAGAAAGCATATATCCTGTCGACTCGCCTGTGGCCGAAGCTGGCAGCTCTTCCACCTGCTGAACCAATCGATTCTTCCACCATCAGAATGAAAATATCATTTTTTATCTGCTTATCCAAAAAAACATCATTCTCTGCTATGACGATCTTGCGCTGTGGAAGTTGTAAGATGGCATCAATCGAATCTGACATTAGTGCACCTAATACATACAAGGAGAACTATTATTATTATTTGTTCAAGCTCCTTTTGATATGCTCTCTGCTTTCTTGACTACTGCAATGAATAGTGTGTATATGTGTGTGTGTATATGTGTGTATGTATATGTGTGTGTGTGATTGCCATGCATACAGCCTAGAGAATATCTATCTTTCTTTTTGTTGAATACCAGTAATATGTGCTTGATCTCTTCTACTAAAAGCATTACTTGTCAAGTTACAGTAACTGATGATGTCGCTCTGATTTTGGGAAAAGGCTCTTTTCTATTTGCTAGCAGAGATCTTCTACATTCCACTGTTTCCTTGCTTTGCGGCCCCATAGCCTTTTTATTGGCCACGGCAAACTGAAGGTTATCGGTAGAAAGAAAAAGAAAAAGTATACTTCAAAGAACTGAAGGATAAACATAGCAACAATTGCTGCAGCAGATACCTCCAGCAGGATTATTGGCAAGAGCTTGGTGTTATTGTTATTGTTATTGTTGCTGCTTATGCTCTCCTTTACGTAATAGTCCATCATTATTATTACTTAAGATGACATTTATAATGATAATGCGTGAGAACCCATCT
>CAYWRR010000193.1:0-4865 GCA_964460425.1 uncultured Nitrososphaera sp. | reverse complement strand
GGCTATAACAACAATCATTCCTTGGTAACCCTAGTTTGGCTTCGTTGATATATTATTTTCCGTTAATTCCTCCATCGCCTGAAGACCTAATCGTCTGACAGTTCTCAGCTAGACGAAAAAACAGTAATAATAACAATAATAATGATGAATGACAGTCAAAAGACCAAATCTGGCCTACATGCATTTTTTAGAAATACCGTGCGCTTATGGCTTTTGATTGTAGTCGCAGGAGATGCATTAGTAGGTGGTGAAAAGCTATGGCTTGGTGAAAAAGCAGCAGCAACAGCAAACAATATCACAGCCAACCGGTTAGTACAAGTAGTAGCTGACAATACACCTCTTGCAAGCTATAACCTGATAAGATATAATACGGACCACAAGATAAGATATTTAAAAAGACAAGTGCATTGACAAATGACTTAGAGCAAGAGCTGTTTGAATGATGAAGGTAATAATCTTCTCACATGAATCTGATCTTGACGGCCTCTATTCTAGCGCGATCGGACTTATGCGCTATCCTCAGGCGATAACTGTGTTTCTAGGCTATGGTGCTGAAAATTTCAATAAGCTGGGTAACTTTATTTACCCTGCAACTCAATACTCATCGTCGTACGAGTCCGGACAGATAGTTATTGCAGACCTTGGGCTCAACGACGAGTTGATCGAAACCTGCAGGAAGACATTTTCAGATGCAGTGCTCAAGGACTGGAAGATAATGTGGGTTGATCACCATCCTTGGTCACAGCAGGCAATTGAGGCGGTCAAACCCTTTGTCGAAATTGTGCTTGACGTTTCGGGAAGAAAATGTGCAGCAGACCTAATGTACGAAACACTTCTGCCCGGCAACACGCTGGCTGCAAAACTTGCAAGCATGGCTCATACCATGGACTTTTTTACAAGGGATCAATACCTCACACCAATATCGGAGCTAATACGCTACTATCAAACATTCCCCGACTTTTATTATCGACTGTCAGATCTTGCACTGAAATCTGCTAGGGGCATCTTGTGGGATGTGGAGATGCAGAATGACTACAACAACTATGTACGTCTGCTTGACAAAGCAAAAGCGCAGGTCTTTGCCTCCATGCAGATAAGAGAGGCTGGAAGGTTCAAAGTGGCATATGCCCAGTCGTCCCCTTACCTACAGACCAGCCTATTTTCAGAGGAAGTGTTTGCTAAGACAAACGCCGATGTAATGATGCTCTATAGCACTAAGGGCAAAGTGAGCATACGGCGTAACAATGAGGAAATTTCATGCCGCAGCATCGCAGCTAATCTTTCAGATGGAGGAGGCCATGACTATGCCGCCGGCGCAATGTTCAAGAGCGACCCTTCAGATACCGCCGCGGTTATTTCGGAGCTTCAGGCAGCCGTAGCCAAGGCATTGGCTAGTAAGTAAATAGAGATATCTGAACACTCAAAAATACTTTAAAGGAATATTTGCTGAAATAATATCACATGATAAAGGGCAAGGTCGCTATAGTGACGGGAGCAGGCGGTGGAGTTGGAAAGGCGATTTCAAAGAGACTGTCTTCTGAAGGATGCAAGGTCATCATGCTGGGCAGAGACAGAACCAAGTTGCAAAAGGTAGCTTCTGAAATTGGTAATAGGAAGAACACGATGACAGTGATAGCAGATATTACCAAGGAAGCTGAGGTACTCAGCGCAATCGATCAGACGATCAATTCATTTGACAAGATAGACATCTTGGTCAATAATGCTGGCATAATAAACGATCCAATGCCCTTTCATGAAATGAGTGAGGATCAGTGGGATGACCTTGTCAAAACCAACCTTTTTGGCATGTTTAGAATGACCAAGGCTGTAATCCCTGTAATGATGGAAAATGAGAGTGGCAGTATCGTCAACATCTCATCGGTGCTCGGCATCAGATCTATCCCCCGAGTACCGCTCTCGGTGTACGGTGTGACCAAGGCTGGTGTAATAATGTTCACAAGGAGCATTGCAGTTGAATATGGACAATACAAAATTCGTTGCAACTGCATCGCTCCCTCCACTATCCGGAGCTCAATAATCGAGCCGTACCTTCAGGACGAAGGAGCTAAAAAACTTCTAGAATCTACATTTCCTTTGCGTGTGATAGGCGAACCGGAGGACATATCTGGCGCAGTTGCCTATCTCTGCTCTGACGACTCCAAGTGGGTCACAGGCACTATCATGATGGTGGATGGTGGGCTATCTGCAAAACAATAGCTGAAATCATTATCAGAATTGTTGTGCTTTAGCTACCACATACGATGAAAGATAGCATCGATGCTACAAAGCATGTGCTTACTTACGATGCAACACGGATCAATCGCGTAGTAGAAAGAGCGGCAAAAAACCCTGATTTTGTAAATCGTGCTGTAGCCCAGCTTGCGGGTCTTACATTTCCGGCATTCAAGCATAACATCATCGATCATGTCAGAAGCATAATCACTACCCATGATGATGAAGAAGAACAGGATGATATTTTCGCGCTTCTTGAAAGCCTTGATGGCTATATTCAGTTTCGCGATCCGTACCATGTGCAAAAAGCATTTGAAGAAAATATCCCCTACAAGAAAAAGGATTACCAGATAACCGACAATACGCGGGAAAGCCCAGATGTTGGGATCCGCTAAACTGATGCTAAAGCTAGCATCAAAGACCGGGAGGCTATTAGCGAAAGCGAGGAGCGCAAAGATTACCCTGAGGTTACCCCAACTGCTATGTCAAATTTTATCTGCGACAATTGCGGCAAGGCATTTCAAAATCAGCAGGATCTGGTGCAATACAAGCAATTTGAAAATGGCACATCTGCAACATAGGAATAAAAAATTACGCTATACTGATAATTTCAATAGTTTTTGCTAACCCTTAATACCTTGATACCCTGATAATAGGGGATATAGAGTATGAAGAGGCTGGACATCCTTATTCCACACGAGCGCCTTACTGACGTTAACGAACTACTGCACAAGCACAGGGTAGGTGGTATGTCATTCTATGAAATCAAGGGGAGGGGCAGGGCGAAAAGGGAGCCTGTTTCAGTTGGAAGAGGGGTCATGCGGTATACTCCAGAGTTTGGCTTTCGCACTAAAATTGAAGTGCTGGTACCAGACGCTACAGCAAAGGAAATTATTGATGATGTGCTCAAGGTTATAAGCACGGGCTCTGCATCTGACGGGAAGATCTTTGTTTACGATGTTGCCGAAGCATACGACATAGGAAGCAAGGAAAAAGGTGACACCGCCCTTTAACAATCTTCTTGCTGGTTCTTGACTTTATCTTTGAAATCATGTTTTAAGCATCTCATAGAGGAACATCACATCATTGTTGCTACTGTCCTCCATATTGAGAGAGAGAGAGATAGGAATACCGGCGTAGCAGCAGGAATTCAAGAGTGAGTACACGTATGCGCACCATCCATGTCATCATCGGCGTCGATTTAGGTAAATCAACAACATATAATATATATTATATATATGTTCTTCATGTTGCTCTCAATTATTGGAGATTATTCCTGCGGCTAAAGAAGTCTATAAAAAACACATACACTTCTTTTCATTTAGATCACCTGCTTGCTTGGAAGGTTGGCTTTGCAATAGTAAAAAATAAATTAGCTCCTTTTGAGAAAGAGTTAATAACCTTGCAGAGCCGTATTTTGGCATGGCAGAAAAAAGAAGAACCATGCCGATCTGTTTTACTTCAGACCAGATGAAGCTGATAGAAGAATATGCAAAGAGAAGAGGCATGCTAAACGTAAGTCAGGCTATTGAAGGCCTGATAGCAAAATAAAAATTTAGATTCGCTATAGCGCTCCTTCGCCGCGCTGCTTTGACCCGATATCGATGACCTCGTCTACATCTGATACAAATATTTTACCTTCGCCAGCAAGCCCCGAGCTTGTGCTGTCCAGGATCTTTGAGATTACTCCGTCAGCCATTGAATCCTCGGTGACAATAACAATTGTTGCATTTTCATTAAATTCCGGCTGATAAGTACTTGTGCCTCTTCCTGAATGAATTCTTGGGCGGGGTATCTGTCCACGTCCTTTTGAGTCATAATAGGTAAACCCTCCCAAGTTCAATCCTCCCAGCGCCGCAACAGCATCTTCCAACCTTGCAGCGGGAACAACCGCTTCGATCTTCTTCAAGATATATCTAAACCCAACCCGAAGCTATGTAGCGCTTTTATTAAAGCGTTTTGTATTGTGAACTCATCTGGAAAGTAATTTGATAAGGTGATCTATATCATCTCACCACCAAGCTTTTAGCTATACCCTTCTCCATATAAACAACCATGAAGTTTCAGGAGCTGACAGACAGACAATGGCAGCTCATCCGATTATCTCTTGCGCACCACGCACACACGGGTAGACCTAGGGCAGATGACAGAATGACGATAAACGGTATTCTATACGTATTATTGTCAGGTTGTAGATGGATGGATATGCCTACCAAGTATGGTTCTCACAATACAGTATGGGAAAGGCACAAGAAATGGAGTGAAAAAGGTATTTGGAAGAGAATTTTGCATTCGCTGGTTTCACATGGCTATCATATGGGATTGATAAATGCAGACGATCTCTCTCAATAGATAGCGGTACTGTATCAGCAAAGAAAGGGGGCAGGAGATTGGCTATGACGGTTACAACAAGAAGGCGAAAGGAAGCAAGGTACATGCAGTAGTGACGCCTGCCTTATTGCCAACCGCAATAGAACTTGGAGCTGGTGATGAACATGAAAGCAGGAGGAAGCTGTTCCCTCTATTAAAGAATGTTAGAATCAGAGGTACTCGAAGACCCCGGTGTAGACCAAGGCGGGTTTATGCTGACAACAAAAATATCATACCCCGTTAGTAATCGCGTACCTTACAGG
>CAYWRR010000192.1:0-4870 GCA_964460425.1 uncultured Nitrososphaera sp. | reverse complement strand
GTAGATAATGGAGGTATCGGAGATATTCCTCCGTATGATGAATATATCCTTATACAAGAAAAAGAAGGGCCAGAGGGTTCCGGCAGAAAAAACTTCAAAATCATAATGTAATGCTGTATATTCATGGCGCGTTCATGTCATGTCTGCACAAGTGCCAATTATACTTGTTTTCATATATTTTTGTACTTACACGATACTTAAGAAGGTTGGAAAGAACTGCTAAAGTTGGATGATGAATTTCTATGCTAGATAGCAGAAATTTATTAGAAGAAGAGAGGCTCAATATTCTAATAGATTCTCAAAGCCTAGATAGTGCGATCACTAATAACTCACCTGAAACCGTTGACTATTTTCTAACATTGATCGTTCTGTCTTTGAAGCATTGAGATCACTCTTCAATACTCAACATAGTGTCTTTTCAAGCGTGAACAGTTTTCGTAACATACTCGATAACGATGGTCGCCTTACGGGAATTCGTGTCGTAGGACCTTCAGACTGGTGGGAAGATTTTTTGTTCAGCCATAACCATCGGTAGTTAGAGCAATTAGTGAGACGTATATTCCAGAAACAAGCTGTTATACAAGAGGAGCTAGACGCAATAGCCCTTGTTTTGATCTGGTCACATTACAAGCTTAAGCATAACGGAATATTGGTTACTGAAAACGGTATGATTCTGGAGAAGAGACTCTTATTCAATGCGCTAATAGGAGTTAAACTGTGATTTCGACTGTAGGAAGCATACAATCAATCACTATTACTTTTTTCTGCAAAACTTGCAAACCAGTAAAAAATTGAGGCAAAATCAAGGGATGCAGAAATTGCGTACATAATAGATGAAGTGCAAGGGGAAGCAGAAGAATGTGAACGAAGAGAGTTTGAAGAACTTGAGAGGGAATGGACAGACGATGATCTAGTCTTTTCTTGGCAGATGGGATTTGACGCTAGAGTGCAGCAAGAAAAGAAGTTAGAACAAGAGAATGGAGAGAAGGAGGAAGAAGAGAAGAGAAAAAAGAAATGTGTTTTGTAGATTTTTGTGACTTGTACTTTTTTCCTCTGTTGTAGACAATATGCACAACTGCAACCAGGCGTACAACCTCCTACAGATTCAGATGACGGTGGTGGTCATATTTTAGAATTAATATTGAGATGACAAAAATAAAAGAAAATAAAAAATAATCAGTAGACGGATCTGAGCTGATGCATTAATCGATTATGGACTTGTGTCAAGGCATACGGCAAATGCAAGCAAAAGTGCATCTTGAGAACCCCTATTAATTGCACCAGCACCCCATGAATTCTCTCCCCCGATTGGTTGGTTCTGGAAGACATCTAGATTCTCACTAACATCGTGGAAATACCCTCCACCAGTACGAAGTTCCCCCGACGGACAATCAGCCTGCACAGATCTAGATTCGCCTGCGGGGATTGTAACTGTAGCCACCACTTCATTGATGGTGGGCTGTACACCTGGAGGTATTACGCCGTCCACTATATCTTCTGACTGTATCGTGCCATCTTCAATTTTTGCAGATGTTACTGCACCATCTGCAATATCTTCTGTCTGTACTTCACCGTCTACTATCTTTTCAGATGTTACGGAATTATCAGGTATGGGAGGGCCGCCGCCAACACCATCTGGAAGGCCTGGTTGCGCGACTACAGCAGGTACAGTCGTAGCACTGAATGCAACCATTGCAATGAGTGCCAACACAAGTTTTGTGGTTAGTTCTGTTTGTCTCATATTGGTGTAGTCAAGTGTGAACAAATGCCTTACGAGTTACGTCAGATCTTTCAGAAAAGTTCTTAACCTGCAATGGGTAGACTGAATGCAAACGTTGCTCCTATTCCTTCAGGATTATTTTCAGCCCACATTCTGCCGCCATGTGCCTCTGCGATACTTTTCGAGATGAAAAGACCAAGTCCTGTTCCTTTCTCAGATTTGCTTGCAAATTTTTCAAAAAGCTTTGGAAAAATCTCTCGGTCGATTCCACTGCCTGAATCCCTAACCTTGACAATTACTTCATTCTCTAATTTTTCTGTCGTAACTTCAATACTTCCTTTCTGTGTAAATTTAAGAGCATTACTCAAAAGATTTGAGAGGACTTGCGATATCCTCTCTTTGTCGGCGTCAAGAATTAGATCTTTGTCTTGTTGTGCATCTTGTATTTGTTTATCAAAATACGAAATTTCAATCTTTTTGCCACTTATCTTGAGTTGGTTCTTGGCGTCTCCTATAGCTGTGGTTATTAATTCAGTCAAATTCAGATTCTCTCTTTCTAGAATTAAAGTGCCTGATTCAATTCTTGCAATGTCTAGAATATCGGTGATAAGCGACTGTAGACGATAGGCATTCCTAGTCAAAGACTTTAACATGTCAGCTGCCTGTTCTCCTGAATCATTCTGTAATAGCTCTGAATAACCAAGTATCGCTTGAGTAGGAGTTCTCAGCTCATGCGCAGCTATGTTAATGAATTCTTTTTGCATCCTATTGTAAGCTTCTAGCTTTTCATAGAGTTCAGCTTGTCTCCAGAGGCTATCAAACATGGTCACATAGGACAAGATCGTAGATTTGCTGTTTGAAATAATTGCAGAACCCACTGCTTCAACGAAAGTCTCTTTTGAATTGTCGTTCAGCTCAATCATTAGATATATCTTATTATCTACAATGAGTATCTTTGACCTGGCTTCAGTCGAAGTAGTTGTTTTGATCTTACGAATTTCGAAGCCTTTCTTTAATTCTATCTTATGCTTTATTTTTTCTTCTATTTCTTTGTTAGTCGGCAACAATATCCGTATATTTGCGCCTCTAGCAACAGCTTCTTCTAGGGATTCAAAAATCCCAATTTTTTCTTCTCTTCTGTATGCAGTAGTCGTAGGCAGAAAAAGAAGAACCTGTTGCTTTGCTGATGCTACCAAGGCGTGGTATCTCTTCTGGATTTCGGCTGGATTCTCAATAATGTCAATGAATGTCTTTGTTTGACTTTCAATTTCCTCAATTCTTTCTTTAGCATTAATGCCTCTATTCCAAAGCTCTTCAAAAATAGCTGCAAACTGTTCAACAATCGCCGGTTCACTGCTAAATATTGCACTAGCATTCAGCGATCCACTTCTCATATTCTCAACAGTGACACTCATTTCTTTTTCTGATACGCCAAAGCTCATAGGAGGAATAGTAGTGACATGCCTAATCTGCATACCTAGTTGCATGAAGGTTTTGATCACCTCCAAGAGTCTGCTATCTTCATTATCCTCGATCTTTGTAACCCATCTTATGCCTGCGTGTTCGGCACTCCTATGGAGGTCAAGTATATCCTTGAAGGCATCAAAAGAATAATTGTAAGCGTTAAGCAGTCCATCACATACAGAACAGACCGAATACTGCTTTGAACTGCGAACTATGCCTATGCTGTCTTGAAGAATCGTTCTTGGATCCTTTACAGCTCTTATTTCGGGACGTGTCACTCCTTCTTCAATTTCTCTTATCCTATCCTCTGCCAGAACCGCTTTGCTCCACAAAGTGTCAAAGACATTCTTGTTCTGTTCGACGACAGTTTTGGCAGTACTATATACCACCTCTGGCCCCGGCTGTACTTTATTCCTGGTTGCAGTAGAAATATACGCGGTATCGCTCACTCCAAAGTTTCCTTTGATCCCATCTAGATGACGCAGCTCCGCATATTGCATTAGAGCTCTGCAATAAGAAAGGTTATCCTTTGTAATCTCCGTTATCCATCTGACCTTAACCTTTCGTCTCTTGAGGTTCTCATAACACTCCTTTAAAGGCTCAACTCCCATGGCGACAGAGGGGGCTAAAGAATCTGCACATGCACTTACTGTGTATGCATTTGTGAAGAATAGAACTACAGCACGTGTAGTATCCTCGGCACCTTGTAAGATCTCTGTTGTTTCAGGCTCAGGACGGAATTGCAATTATGCTCATATCTACAATTTCCTCAATTTAAAATATCGGGACATATAGTTCTAGATGATTTCCGTATTATTATTTATTCTTAATTAGATCTAATTTCTCTACAGATTACTATGAGTTGGATTTATCAATTTTCTCTCAGTCTCAAGGAATCGATACTACCTCAATTCCTTATGATGGATTCTTTCAAAAAGATGGCAGATAAAGCAGAGATCTATGCGAGAGATTTTATGATAGGGAATAGAAACAAAGGCACTGTTAACTTCCATTCAGAGATAGGAATCTCATGAACCATGTTCTATTCATTGTCATATGCAAGTACGGTACAAATAATTTCAGCCAGTTCCAGACATGCGGCGTCCTGTCACAATCTGGTTTTCTGCATGGAAAATAATGGTCGTCAAAACACATTCTGTCCTGTCCTTGATATATGCTGTTGGAGTACCTTTCCATCAGAGGTTCTTCAGTTCAGTATCATATACCTTATGCCTGAGCCTAGGCCACATGCAGGCTATGTATTGTACCATATAGAGCAGCATCTCAAAAACTAGTTTCATGCCATAGCTATTACACGTAGTTTTGCTTGAAGAACTGGCAGTAATATACTAAAAAATCATCCTTTCACTTGAAAGATATTCATATCTTCAACAGACATCTAGATTAGGTTCGTACGCTATCCATAACCAGCACTAGTCATGACCGTCTATCCTGACTAGGGTCTTATACATATCTCTTGTTCTTTCTACATGACATGCCGTTGCTTTCTGATTAACCTGCCAGCTAGGTAAAAGCGAAAAAGCATCTCTTCATCCATTTCCATATTGCTATGTAGCTCTTCCTCTTTGTTGGTTTTAATGATTTGGCTGCCATCCTAAAGCTCCTTGAGCTAAAATACAGGTAAAGTGCATATCTAACTATAGCAGTGGGTCTGTTCTTGTTCTT
>CAYWRR010000191.1:0-4888 GCA_964460425.1 uncultured Nitrososphaera sp. | reverse complement strand
CGATATTTTCTTTCGATTTCTGTAAATCCTAGACTTTTCTTCAATTCCTCTTTGAAGTGCTTCTTGGCAATAGTATCATGATCCATTTTTACACCTGTCTGTTCGTATTGCAGAGCGAGCTCTTCTATGAGGATTTCGTCACGATCTGCAAAAACCTTATCCAATGCAGCTAATGAATGGCCCGGCCAACCCATATCTATCAATAAGCGCGCTGCTTGGGATGCTAACCGATCAAGCTGGTCGTCAGTTACAAGATGGTCTCTTCCTGCGATTCGATAATACTTGATAAGTGGTTTATACTCTGATTCATACCTTCCATCTGCTAAACAAATATGAGCGATCCCATGGCGGGTAACGTAACATGGCCTCTTACCAGCTTTCTTTTCTCGATCAGAATGCTGTATATAAACCGACAGACTTTTTTTACTATGTCCTGTTAGCCTGAGCGCTAAAGTTCCTCCTCTTTTTCTGCATTTAGGACAAATTATCTTGCTTGTACGTCTACCCATAAGGTATCTGACTCTTAGGTATCTGACTTTTTATAGTTCTCTAGTAGATGACCTTTACTAAACATACCGTATGTTTGAAAAAGAAAGAAACACACGAATTGGAGGTCGGAATAATAAGTCGACCTCAAGTCCTAACAAAGAGATCACAAAAACTTGGCTTACAGGCCAGAAGAGCTGCACATTAATCATTCCGCGGGAAATCGCCCATAGATACGGGCTTGAAGAGCCATCGCACGTCATTGTGGAAGAAACACCTCAGGGGATCATGATAAGGAAACTGGAGGTCTAGAAAGAATGGAGAGGCTGGAAGAAAGGGAAGATCAAGACAACTACACCGAGACAGAAGACGAATTGGTGTCACTCTTACATATGAACAATAGACTAGGTCTCAACCGGCTTATGAAACACTTCTCGCTTGATTACAAGTCACTCCTTGACTATGTCTATCGCGACATAATACCAGAAGGGGCTGATGATATCATTCGCAATAATGAAAGCGAAAGGAGGGATGATGGCTGATATGCTAGACGGTGAATGTACCAATCAAATCTCTTGTGCATTAAGATACCTTGACAAAGGCTTAAGTATTTTCCCGCTCGCTCCAAAAGGGAAGAAACCTGTTCCAGGCTTCAAGTGGGACCCATTGCAGCATATGATGCCGACCCAAGAACAAGTTAAGGCTTGGTTCGATGGTTCAAATAATAACAACAATAATATCGCAGTCGTTACAGGCCCGACTTCAAGGCTACTTGTCTTAGATATCGATGGACTCCTTGCAAAGTCTCATACTGATGAAGTAATTCGGAATAAGATTTGCCAAGATACTAGGGATGCCCTCGCAGAAACCTTATGGGTAGAGACTGGTGGTGGCGGATTACATATCTGGATAAGATACGAGCCTTATGAATTTACCAACGATGACCTTGGAGCCAGAGAAATTAAAAGTGGAGTGCTATGGCGAGGGGCAGATGGTCATAGCGAAATTAGGTTGAAAGGCGATGGAGGCTATGTGGTGGCGCCAGGATCGATCCACCCAACTGGCAATGCATATAGATTCATTAAAGGAAAAATGATTGTCGAACTGTCAAAAGATTAAATCCTTGATCTGATAAGGTGCTTCAGGGAGATTGACGGGGTTAGAAGAAGCAACGCGAAATACGACATAGAGAAAAAAGAAGAGAGGACACCATTACCGGTGTCAAGAGAATTAGATGTCGAGCGTATAATGGATATTGTAGTTATTTTGAAGCCCTATTACCTTAAAGGTCAGCGGCACGACTTCGTCCTTTACCTATCGGGTTGGCTAAGAAAGGAAAGAATAACAATCGAAAGTGCTAGAACGATAATTCAAGAACTTGCAGAGAACGACGAAGAGCTGTCAAGCAGGCTGGCAACGCTCGAGGCTACATATCAAAAGCACAGTTTGGATGACATCAAAGGGTTCTCAGGTCTTGTTGAGATGTTGAACGCTCAACTAAACTCTGAAGAAACTGCAAAACAGATACTGAATGAAATTCAGAGCATATTTACAATACGAGCAAAAAATAACACGTTGGAGGATAGAACTGAAACATTAGATAGTGATGATACAGACCAGGCAACACAGACCCGAACAAAGAAGATAGCAAAAAAGCTAATCGATCTTGTAAGTTTGAATTGCCCTTTACTATTTGTAGATCAGTACAATAAACCACATGTATGGGCGACAGTTGTGACTACAATAGGCCAACAGTATCAAGAAGTAATTCCTATTGAAAGCAGAAGATTTGAAACTTACATCGGTGGGTTATACTACAAAGATGCTGATGGAGAAGTAGCCAACAAGGAGGCAATAGCAGACACCATCAGGATCCTTGCAGCAAAGGCACTTTTTGAGAACCAGATAACCAAAGAGCTACATCTGAGGGTTGCTTGGGGGCTTAGAGGGAAGCAAGATGAAATCTACTATGACCTTACAGACCAGATGAGGAGATATGTGAGAATAACAAGCCAAGGCTGGCAGATAATTCCTCATACACAAGACATCTTATTCAGAAGGTTTGGACAGCTTCCGCAGGTAGAGCCATCGATCAATTATCCACAGAACGTATTGGATCAGTTCCTTGATTTGATGCATATAACAGATCCGCAGCAGCGCCTACTCAGCAAAGTCCTGATAATTTCGTATTTCATACCCGAGATAGCACATCCAATTGACTTGGCGCATGGAGAGAAAGGTAGCGTCAAGACAACTTTTTGCAGATGTATGAAGCGCTTGGTTGACCCAAGCATGCCAGAGCTACTGACTATTCCTAGCGACAAGCGAGAGTTTGCCCAGCAGCTATACCACAACCACCTGGTTCTTTACGATAACGTAAAGTCAGTACCTGACTGGTTCTCAGATGAAGTCTGTAAGGCTATCACAGGAGGTGGTATCAGCAAGCGACAGCTCTTCACTGATGATGAGGATGTCATTTATGATTACAAGGGATGTGTTATAGTTAATGGTATCAACATTGCTCTAACAGAGCCTGACGCACTAGATCGAAGTATGATGTCGGAATACAAGCGCCTCCCTGATGATAAGAGGCGGTCAGAGTCTGAAGTCTTGGCAGAATTTGAAATGATGAAGCCACAGTTGCTTGGCTACATCATGGACATACTGGTTAAGGCTTTGCAGATAAGACCTAATCTGGATCTGCAAAGGCTCCCTCGAATGGCAGACTTTGCTATCTGGGGCGAGGCAATTGCTAGGGCTTTAGGGTACAAGGAATTTGAGTTTCTCATTGCATACAATGCAAATATCGGAGCTCAAAACGTAGAAGCGATAGAGGCGTCTCTGCTAGGTCCTGTAGTGGTCAGGCTTGCTAATAATTTGTTTTTACGAACTACGGATAAACAGCAGATGGATCAACGGCGGCTTCAACAAAATAATTATCAGAATAGGGGATTATTATTATTATGGGAAGGTAAGCCAGAAGACCTTCTAAAGGCGCTTGATGATATAGCGATTACTCCTGAGTTCTCAATTGACATAAAGAAAGCGAAAGATTATCCCAAGAAAGCTAACAGGCTCACAAAAATGCTCCGTCCAATGCTCTCGAATCTTCGCGAGGGTTATGGTATAGCCATAACTATTGAACCTGATACTACTGGCAAAAAGACTGGAACAAAGAACGCACGCTGGATAGAGATAAGAAAAGTATCTCCACCATCTCCACTATCTTCACTGGAAGAAAATCAAGCACAAAATGAAGGCAAAAATGGTGGAGATACCTCTTCAGATGGTGAAGATGGTGTCTCCACTGCAGGCAAAGCATCTTCACCAAAAGAGCCCGGAAATGACGCTCATTTTGAGAAAAGTGGAGATGGTGGAGGTAGTGAAGATACTTTCCGATTACCTCTGGACAGTGGCGACAGTACTTCCCTTCCTCTATTGGACGGCAAGGACTACCTCGCATTTGACTTGGAATGGTTGGATGACGGCACAGGCAACCATGCTATTTACGCAGCTGCTTTTATGGACAATCATCAAAACAGCAAAGTATTACACATATCAGACTTTGCCAACTCCGATAATCCAGAACGGCAACTTTTGCTAAATATCAATCAAGAACTTTCAAGATATGACTTGTCCATAGGTTGGTATTCTACGGGTATTGCCAAATATCATGAAGATACTCAAGAATATCTTGACGGTGTTGATTCAGACCTTGTCACATTACATAGTAGGTGTCTAGCAAATGGTGTCGATTCCACAGTTGACTTCAATAGTGCTGGCATTCCATACATTAGGAGTCGAAAGCACATTGACCTTCATTCAGTATTTGGCAAACCAATGGTGCAGACTACAATCTTTAGAAATGCTTACAGGACTCTTAAACTAGATGAAGTATCTAAAGCTGTATTATCATCAGAACAACAAAGTCTAGAAGCAGTAGGAAAATACAAGGGATTAACAGGAAAAGAAGTTCAATCTCTTCCACTCGAAGAACAAGAGAAGTATGTTCTTAGAGATGCAGAGCTGGTAATGCAACTTTCAAAGCATAACAATAGCGAGGTTCTTGATGCTATGAAATCCATTTCGGAGATAACTGGACTTGATTTTGAAAAAGTATGCAGAACTGGAATATCAACATGGTGGACTGCTATTTTTGACACCATGATATCAAATGGAGAATGTCAGAGACCAACAATACAAGTTGTTGATATTATTGACAGAGAGCAAAACACATCAGCTTATGCTGGAGGGATTGTCCTTCAACCAAAGAAGGGCCTGTATCATAATCTGGCTGTTGTTGATGTTACCAGTCTATACCCATCCATGGCAATATTGTATAACATATCATTTGATACAATAAATTGCGAATGTTGCAAAGACAAACCTCAATCAAAGGTAA
>CAYWRR010000190.1:0-4900 GCA_964460425.1 uncultured Nitrososphaera sp. | reverse complement strand
ATACATCTCCGCTAATACTTTCCTGAAAAGTGAGTCAAAGCCAAATGTTATCGCAGAAGATGCGGTAACATGCAAGCGATGCAATTCTATCCGAGTTGTAAAGAATGGTTTTGACTGTGGCAAACAAACCTATCTTTGTAAGGATTGTAAAGCAAGGTTTGTTCAAGACTCATTATTGAAGAAAGCCAAATTCAATGAAGAGTTAGTTTGTTTGACACTCGACCTCTATTTCTCAGGTTTATCACTGCGAAAGATAGCACGCAGTATTAGCGACCACTTCAATGTTGACATCAACTACTCTACGATTTACACTTGGATTCAGAAATACATTCCATTGATTTCTGATTATGTCAATGCACTAACACCTCAACTATCGGGTCAATGGAGTGCTGACGAATTATTTGTCCGAATGAAAGGAAGCCAGCACCAAGGGAGATACAAAGGGTTAGCCTTCTTGTGGAATGTAATGGACAGAGATACAAGGTTCTTGTTAGCATCAAAAGTATCAGAGAATAGGGATGCTAATGGAGCAATTGCAGCACTTCAAGAAGCTATTAAGAACGCTAACGGTTGTTTACCTGACATGATAAATACAGATGCTCATAGGTCATACAGAGAAGGTGTTTCAACGGTCTTATCAAGTGTTGAGCATGTAGCAAAATGTGGAATTAATAAACCTCATGCTAACAACAATCGTATCGAAAGGCTAAACGGAACATTAAGAGAACGGGTAAAAGTGCAGAGAGGTTGGAAGTCAATGAAGAAAAGTCAGATAGCAGAAGGTCAGAGGATTCACTATAACTTCGTCAAGCCACATCAAGCGTTAGATGGTAAAACACCAGCACAAAATGCAGGTATGGTAGTTAAAGGATGGAAAGATTTGCTAAGTTTATCCAAAGCTTGCAAGCACACATAGCACAGTATTTTGCAATCGAACGATTTCGGTAGCCACATTCAGGACAGCGTTTTCGACCATCAAAATTGACTTGTTTTACTATTCTAGCTTCGCTGAACACTGGTCGCAGAATTTCGCTTCTGCATCGTTCTCGGCTTGACATTTTGGACATTTCTTCGTGTTGGTAGATATTAGAGGAGTACTAGCATTCTGTGAACGAAGGACTTCTTGTACCCTTTCTCTGATAACTTGGCTACCTATTCCAGACGACAACAAACCTTCAAGCTCAGCTTTAAGCGATTCTAGTATTGCAGTTGCTAATGCTCCCAGATACACTATGCCCATGTCATTCATTGACAGTGTCAAGCCACCTCCAGGTCTATCCACCAAATCGATTCTTACGGGGGTAGACTGCACAGGCGTAGGTCTCACAGGAATCCGTCTGAAGATGTCTTCTGCTCGCCTTACGATTTCCTCTTGCATATCGAACTCTCTGGGATAGTTCTGCTGAAACCATTCAACAATGTTTCGTGGGGGAGGGCGATTAGGATTGCTCATTGTAGCAACCACCAGCTTGTAGCAATTATTATAGCTTTTCACTATCACGGGAATTTCAACACAGGATTACAACGCCTAGGTATCACGGGATGATTCAACAGAACCTACTTTATTGATATATATCGGCTAGGCTTCTTCAAATAGCATAAGTAATGTAATCACAGAGAATGTCAATCAGTCTGATGATAGCAAAAGCAAAGAAAAAGCAACTGCTACCTGTTTCACAAAAGAAAGGAAGGGGCAATATCGCCTTAAAGTAAGGGGATTTGGCTTAACAGAGCCGTTACATCCATGTTTAGCACATGGATAATAATAGTCATCGAAACATTCTGGTCTGTCCTTGAAGTACTCTATATCGTCCTTTATGATGCTTTTCTCGTATGGTGATGATGAATGTAACCTGTATTCCAATCCCAAGGAATGGCATGCTTCTGAGTACCAAGGACCACCATCATAGGAATACACAACACATGTTTCCCATACAGTTTGACCAATGACCTGAGAGACAATTCTGTAGCCAGCATGTTCCTGTGTAGTGAGACGTGTACGTTCCAAGTACTGTCCTACATAATGGCTCCACTATAGCTACCCCCCAGCCATGCTTCATCATAATGTCCAATCTGTACGTGTGTTTCATCTATTGGAAATGCAGATACTACACTTCTGCACCGCTGGTAGTAGATGTGTGTGCTGAACTAAATTTCTGTACCCAGTACCAGACGCCAACATGGCTTCTTCTGTCAGCGAATGCTTCTATAGCTTTTTGGCAGTGCTCCTAAAAGATAGACCTGGAAAGTACAAATAGAGCGCATATACATTACCGTCCATGTGGAAGTTCTCTTGCGTTCTACTAATAATAATTCCATAGAATGTGTGGGAGTGTGCCCACAGCCATAGCTATTTTGTTAACTTAACAGGACCCTTATACGCAAGATCAAATTTAAGTAATCAATCCACCGTTTATATTATAGACAAAAACCATAATGTCTTTGACTAATGTCATACGGTGAAAGAAGATTTGGTGGAGGTAACCGCTTCGGCGGTAGCTTCGGTCCAAAACCTGTAGAAATAGGCAAGGAATATGATGTGCAAATTACTGAAACAAGCAGACAAGGTGACGGTATTGCTAGAGTACAAGGATTTGTTATCTTTGTAAAGGGCGGCAAAGTTGGCCAAAGCTGCAAAGTGAAAATCACTAATGTAGGTGCAAGGTTTGCAACTGCAGAATTGACTTCAACAACAGAGTAAGAACACACATATAAGAAAGAATGCAGAAACCCTCAACAAAAATGATGTGGTAACTACCTTTTAACAGGACGGAAAGTACCACAGTTGTTTTTTCTTCTTATTTCAAAGAAATTGTCTAGCTTGCATAGTTTTAATTAGGTTATGATTCACCTTTTAGTTAGTTGAAAAGAAAATATTCGAGTAGCGGCAGCAGGTGCGAATGCATTTGTCATAGAAGACCAAATACGGACTATTGTGGCTACTGTTCCCCGTCACATACAAGGGGAATATCATCTAGAAGATGATAATAAAAGCTGAGAGAACCTTCTTAATTTTTCAAATGTGAAAAATTAAGTCCTTACTGGTAGCGTATTTCATGTAGTAATACAGAGGTTAGCCTGAGCCAAAGGCTAATCTGCAAATAATCGGTATAGTAGACTGCCTAGTGGTGGACTGTGTGTACTGTAGGATATAGATAATAAATAATTAGGTGTTACTCTTTTTCGTTAGTCTCTTTTTTTTCTTTACCTAAAGTATTATATCGCTGGCTAATCTCCTTATCTATCTCTTCATGCTTTATCAGCTCTTCTCGCCTTCCTGGTATTTCCATTCCTTGCTGCCTTACCTTCCTTCTTTCGTAGTCTAATTTGTAAGTCATACGATCTTCCTTTTTCTTTCTTTTTAAGCTTATTTGCATCCTGTCGCGAAGAAAAGACTTTTCTTCCTCTGTATCCTCAACTATACCATTCATCTCGGTTTTGATTAATGAACAACTTGAAAGATGCGAAAATGTATTCTTGGTAATCAATTTATTAATATATATAATACTTCTTTTTGTATCCAATATATCATATCAATAGTTCATGAAAAAGTACTGCTGTACTGTTTCTATTATGGGGCCTTTAACAAGGCTGGCTGGGAGTAGCGAATAATTGCATAGTAGCATATGCAAGATGGGCTCACCAATTATATAATGCGAAAAGAGATTACAATGTCATCTAATAATCGCTTTGATTTAGTTAATTTTAATAAACAAAAAACCAGAAAAGGAGCAGAGCTATAGTGCTAATGCAAAGGTTTTAGATTCAAGAAATAGAAAATTAACTTCCATTAATTCCCTGTGCCACGAGTATCGAGTAGCAGCCCAAACCACAGTCTTCACATAGTGGTTTTATACTCTTACTTTCGGCACTTCCAATGCAGCATGGTTGTTTTATCCTTCCCATATGATCCAGCGACAGGATAGCCCATGATGGACAATCTACCGGAGTCGTTCCAACACCTCCCCAGTTACCTTTCATAAGCGATAGCTGTTTGGTGGGGTTGACGATAAAATCAGGATATTTTTTCTTCATTTCAATTATACTGTCAACGACTTGGTTGCGTATATCTCCAAATGGTAACATTAGCGGGTCGCCCTTTACAAAGGGTGTATGGAACTGGAAACCAATCTTATTTGCTTTGCCTCTCCATTCTTCTGCCAAGTCCTCTACAGTCATGTAATTTTGCGAGTTTATCGTCATTGTGATCCAAATATCTTTCCATGCGGGCTTTCCGTTCCTGTCCGGGCCTGCAATATAGTCAAGTATATTCTTCTTTGTCTTTGCATATGACCCCTTGCCCCTTATGCTGTCGTGTACATTCTCTGTTCCATCCATTGATACCCAATAAAAGTAGAGATCCTTGTACCTCTTTAGAGGAAAGGTGGCATTTGTGACGACGCAAACTCTATCCGGCATTTCTTTGCAAAATACTTCTATAATGTCTGGCCGTAAGGTCGGCTCACCCCCAACAAGGGTCGTGACAAATATGTGCTTCTTATGGAAGGTAGTCTTGATTATCCTACGCCATTCTTCTGCTGTCAAATCATGTTGTTCTTCCTTACGGTTGAGCCACCAATAACAGTGCGTACAGTGAAGGTTGCAGACATTATTGACATCGACGGAGCCGTACATCGGCTGTCTTGTCTTGAACAGCTTATAAGCAGTTATTTTCTTGAAGATGCTAATATAAAATGGCATTTCACGCAAAAGGTCGGTTATACTTCGACCATAGACCAAGTCAACCATACATGGTAGACATGATTATCTGGTAATTAAGTATATAGTAAGATTGTATAGTGCCTTACAAAAAGATGTTAATCCTTTTTTTTGTGCTGACCTAAATGACTTGTTATTGACAGGCTAGAAAGTTAATTTCTAGGTAACAAATAACGCTTTA
>CAYWRR010000189.1:0-4900 GCA_964460425.1 uncultured Nitrososphaera sp. | reverse complement strand
AAAATGTTTATATTGAATATGATACTCTTATGAGGGTACTTTCTGATTTGCGAAACGAAGGACGTATCAAATGACATTTGATCAGCTACAGTCACATGATAACTGGCATGAAGGTGACCTTCAGATCGAGCTTTGATTTTGGCACTCTAAGGAACACTTTTAATGAAAGGGGGAACATTAATCATAGTTGATTTGGTAGGTGGTTCGCTTGAAAAGCTACATCCAGAAGCATATGTGTGAAGATAATAGCGTCACATATATTAGTTAATTTAAATATGAATTATCTCTCGCCACATACTAAGAGCTGCTGACAATCTTTTAAAATAGCCATGGCCTAACCACTCTGAGAACAGGAAAAGGCTTGATGCAGGAATGTAGTACTGATCAGTTATGTTCCTTTTCACAAGAAAGTGGGACAAAAGGCAGCAAAAGTGATGAAGTAAAAATTATAGAGTCGACAAGTTAGGCAATAGAAAAAAGGTTGTGACCGAAGTCCTACTGCATCCACTTTTGAAGGTTAGGAATACTATTAACGCTAATAGGGTAAGTAGAGCTTGGTGCAATTTTTAACACAGACAGTAGGCAATTGTAAAATGATGTCAAATTTAGATTATTACAGTGTAACTAGTTAATCCTATATCAAAAATATTGATTATAAAGAGAATTACGAACACTT
Organism: uncultured Nitrososphaera sp.; assembly: GCA_964460425.1. Lineage (GTDB taxonomy): Archaea > Thermoproteota > Nitrososphaeria > Nitrososphaerales > Nitrososphaeraceae > Nitrososphaera. The sequence continues at coordinate 4,224 of CAYWRR010000189.1, read as the reverse complement.
GATATTGTAATGCTATGATAAGATATTTTCCCCATGAATATCTTTAGCAAGGCATTCAATGTCAGAACATAGCTAATTATCTATTAAAGCAAGTACATCTAGACTTTAGAAGAAAGCATCAACCACTTTTTGAATACTATAATCTAGTCTGGTTCTTCTACTGAAACTGATAAAATGGTTTTAGGAGTAGACTTATAAACACTATGGTCAATGAGGAGAAGAAAAAAATCTACTACCACATCAGCATCGGACAAAGGAATGGATGAAGATAAAAACAAGGGTTATGTCACTACTAGGCATGGAAGCCATCTAACAAAAACTAGTGCGGGTGTTGCTGAATCTGAAGATGAGGGGATAAAGAACTTAAATATTACAAATAATTTTTTCTCATCTAGCTTACATCATTTAATTAGTCTTAAAATATATTGTTGTTGGTTGTTTGATGTATTTCTAATTTACGATATTAATTTTTCTTATCCACTACCATCGAAGAGAACACTTTGTCACATACTTGCTCCTCCTTATTTCCCCCAAAGCGGGAATTTTCATCCTACTATTTATTGGCACTTCGTACCTACTAAGTAACTGATGCAGATTTCTATAATAGTTTGCGGTAGTTTCGGCGTTTATATCCTTGGGCGTATTGATGTAGGCTATTATTGACAGCGATACGACCAGTGTTAAACACTTTCCATAGGTCACAATATACATTATTACCTAATAGCGCGGTACAGGGGTTAATGCTCAAAGGATGAAGATACTATTTTTACTCCTTGTCTATGAACTCATCAGGTGATGGTGGCTCCGGGTTAAGTCCCTTCCTTTTCCTCACTTCTACCACTAGTGGCCTAAATATCGAGTTTGGAACTGCCTGCCATGACTTAAAAAATGTGTTCCACATAGCCTTGCCTGCGGTTGCACCCCTCATCTTTTCTGAGAGGTCGAATGTCTCAGACGCGGGTATTTCAGCCTGCATAATTGCTATAATGCCCTTTTGCTCGACGTTTAGTAATTTGCCCCTCTTGCTGGAAAGCACGCTTGATACTTGGCCTATCAGATCCTGGGGACATTTGACTTCTATGCCAAGTATTGGCTCTAGCAGCACAGGGTCAGCGATCAACATTGCACCAAGCATCGACCTCCTTGTCGCTGGCATCAGCTGAGCAAGGCCCCTGTGCGCCGGGTCTTCGTGAGGAACGAAGTGATGCAGAACAAACTTGATTCCTCTTACCGCTTCATGGGCAATAGGCCCGCTGTGTATAACATCATCAAACCCTGATCGTATAGAATCCATGGATTCGTGTAAGAACTGAACACCCTTTGTCTCGTCTACTAGCATATTACCGCTGATGTCGATAGCTGCAACACTCCTTGCTTCATCTGCTGCCCATCCTCTCTCGCGCAATATTCTGGCCATCTCCTTTTTGTCCATCTCTTCCTTGAGTTTACCAGTCCTTATCATGTCAAGAACGTCGTCTGGGAGCGCCTCAACACGCATGAATATCTTGTTGTGCCTATTTGGAGACTTGCTCATTATCGGGCCTGCCTTTGTCCTTATCGTCTCACGGTAGTTGATCAGAGGCTGGGTCGTAACGATGTCAAGACCCGCCTCCTGCAAAAGTGAAGTAGCTATTTCTAGGTGAAGCACACCCATACCGGCCATCAGGGTTTCGCCAGTCTCTTCGTTTATCTTTACTATAAGGTTAGGGTCTTCTACTGTCAGCCTGCGCAGAGCCTCGACCAGCTTGGGTAGATCCTTGGGGTGCTTGGGCTCTACCGCAATAGTGACAACAGGCTCTGAGACATATTTGATGGATTCAAACGCAACTGATCCCTTCACAGTTGAAAGGGTTTCGCCTGCAACTGCGTAGTCGAGTCCAAGCAGCGCCGGAATATTGCCTGCCGGCAGAAAGCTCACAATCTCTCGTGTGTTGCCCATGTAGATGTTGACAGACTGGACCCTGCCTGCCCTCTTTGCGTCTATAAGATAGACTTCGTCACCATCCTTGATAGTGCCAGAGTAAAGCCTCCCAGTAGCGACCCTACCAGCTTGCGGGTCGACATTAATTGTAGTCACCATCATGAGTGCAGGTCCCTTTTCGTTACACTCGACTAGGGCCTTGCCAATGTCAGAGTTGAGCTCTCCAGGCCAAATCTTGGGGATCCTGTATCTTTGTGCAACATTAGGCGGAGGGTGGTGCTCTACAACCATTCCAAGTACTGCATCTGACAGTGGTGCTCTTTCCGCAAGTGCCTTAATGGCATTTGGATCGTTGCTCGTGTAAGCGTCATAAACATCCTTGAACTTGATACCTCTCTTTTGGGCCATCTTAAAGTTAAATCCCCATCTGTCCTTGGCAGAGCCGAAGGCTACACTATTGCCCTGAATACTTACCTTCCACTTTTCCTTGATTTCAGGCTCGGCATAAATGTCAATCAGCTGGTTAAAGTGGTTGATGATATTGATCAGCCACCTTTGCATCTCGTCAGGATTCAGCTTCAACTCCTTGACAAGTCTGTCTATCTTGTTAATGTAAAGCACAGGGCGTACACGCTCTTCTAGGGCCTGCCGTGTAACAGTCTCTGTCTGAGTCATTATGCCCTCTACGGAATCGGAAACAACGACCACTCCATCAATCGCACGAAGTGCACGGGTTACCCTGCCAGTAAAGTCAATGTGACCGGGGGTATCTATCATGTTAATAACATATTCCTTGCCTTCACTTTCGTAAAATAGCGTGACATTTGCTCCTCTAATTGTCATTTGGCGGTTTTGCTCAAGCTTCATAGAATCAAGCGCCAGAGCCTGACCTGCTACAGATGGAGAAATGATGCCCGATGCTGCCAGCAGGCTATCACTCATGGTTGTCTTACCGTGGTCAACATGGGCAATGACGCCAAAGTTGCGTATCTGATCCTTATTACCAATTATTCTCAAAATATCTTGAGTTGACTTAAACTTTGGCATATGATCAAGCCAAAAAAGTTTGGCGCAGGATTATTAAATGTTGTTCCGGCCAAGGGACATACAGATTACAGGGTTTAATAGTGACAGAAGCGACCAAAGAAATGACAAATGGATATAACTCTTGGCCATACACCAGATGCAGATGACGCTTTCATGTTCTATGCACTTGCATCTGGCAAGCTCGGATCCATCTTTGTGATTAAGCATGTCATACAAGATATTGAAACATTGAACCGACGTGCTTTGAAACATGAACTAGACGTGACTGCAGTGTCAGCTCACGCCTATGCTCATCTAAAGGATTACGTTGTACTAAATAGTGGGGGTAGCTTTGGGCTCAATTACGGGCCAATTGTCATAACAAGAAAGGAAAACATCATATCCCCATCTCGACTGCAAAATGCAACAATCGCAATTCCTGGCAAACTCACTTCAGCCAATCTGCTCTTGAAACTGGCAATTGGCAAGTTCAAAGAAAAAGTGGTACCGTTCGAAACAGTACCTGATGCTGTAGCCAGAGGAAATGTAGACGCCGGACTTGTCATACACGAAGCCCAGATAGCATATGACAAGGCCAAATTTGCCAACGTCCTCGACCTTGGCCAGTGGTGGTCCAGTAATACTGGCAACCTGCCTGTTCCGCTTGGCATAAATGTTGCAAGTACCCGAACTATGAGCATATCTCAGATAAAGGAATTTAGTGAACTGTTTAGAAAATCTATCAAGTACGGCCTTGATAACACTGACGCTGCACTTGAATATGCGATGCAGTTTTGCAGAGGACAACCAAAAGAAATGATAAAAAAATTTGTCAAGATGTATGTTAACAACTTAACGCTAGATATGGCCCACGAAGGCAAGAAAGCACTTGAGGAAATGTTTGAAATGGCACATGCTCAAAAAATACTAGAGTCAGATATACAAATCGAAGTTATGTAATATCTCTGCAATTGAAACCCATAAGCAGATTTTGTTTACTTTTAGATATATTGTTGCTGTTATATCATCTTACTCCTTTTGCCAGGTGAATGATTGGGTTCATTTTGTTACTTGCTCTTGTTTCCATTGGGTTAGATGCATATCTCAAGAGTAAGGGTGAATATGTGGCCAGGATCCGGGACAGCCACAGAGACTTTAAAGCCATGTTGTCCATAATATAGTTATCAAGAGTAATTCTACTATGGATTACCTCAAGAATTGCTAAATAGGTCATGAAAAGAGTATTCAATCCTAGAAGAAGATATCAATAACTTTAT
>CAYWRR010000188.1:2198-4918 GCA_964460425.1 uncultured Nitrososphaera sp. | reverse complement strand
AGATAATCACTCTCCGATCCGTCAGGTGAGTTTCGTTTACCTTATGCTACAATGTTCGATAGAAAAAATGAACTAATCTCACAGCTCCGTTTGCTACTATGGGGTACCCCAAGGCTACCGTGCTCATAAAAGTACCTCTACTTGGTAGCCTCTACGGCCAGAAAATCTATGGTACCTGGTCGCCTCATTTATCCGCTGGAGGCACTACTTCCCCTACCCTCTCACCGTGGTTATTTATGTTATTTTCGAGAAGATATTCTCCTATTCCTACTTGCTCCCTCATGGCAGACGTAACTTTGTCCCTTACTGTGAACTCACCCTGGTCGGCTGCTGCCCCTTGCTGCGTCGCAGTATCAGGGATTGGCATGGTAGCGATAACAGGAGCTACAGCAGAAGCTTGTGAGGATGACCCTACAGTTAGAGCAATTAGCGAGGCTATGACCGTTACCGGTACAAAGACGGCAGAATGTTTGGTTATGGTGGGCATCTTCTATAAAAATTGTATAGAGGAATACTTAAGTCTTTACGAAGAAAACTATGCGACAATTTATCATAATCTGGGTAGCGGGATAGTGAGATTAGGCAATTTGTCTAGTCTCATAATTGATAATGACAAACTGCCAGTATTGATCGCATTAAGGGGTTATCAAAATCCTGTAGTCCTGTAATATTCATACATTGAAGATTGCTACACTTTAGCCAAAAATGTTAGTTCAAAATCAAAGCCGTAAGGCTATAAAAACAAAGCAAAGGCTGCTCTAAAGGCTTCCTCTGGAACATTCGCCCTGTCAATATGTAGAATTCCCAACTTCCTACTACCGATCTTCTGTAGCTTTCTCCCATGCCTGGAGATCATCTCTGGGTCGCCCAGGAATACATACCAGAGGATAGGACAAAAAAGGGATAGTGGAGGTGGTTAGTTCAGTTATCTGCTGATCCTCCTATCTCCGTCTGCTACGTCAGCCATGACAAATTGGTACGAATACTGGGGGAGCCGGTAGTAAAAAAAGAGGGTAGTGGCGATTAGTTAGTGTAGGCTAATCACTTCATGTCCCCTGGGGGTGGTCTAATTATTATTTCTTGACCAGCTACTTCTGAAACTCTTTCTCCCGATTTGTACACAGTGTATGGCTCATTCATTTGATCACCATCCCTATCGGTAAAAGTGTATTCCTTCATTGGGTCGATACCGGTACGTTCTGTCATGATACCGTACGCTACAATCTCGTTGGTAAATGTTGCCTCATCTGCCACATCGATCCCATGATTATCTATTATCTTTCTGTCCGTTGATGCCACCGCGGCTTGTGTAGTCAGTGTTGTTACAGCCAACATCAGTGCCAGTGCGACTGCAGACGCTGCTATTGGAGCACTCTTCTTACTAAACATTGTAGTATAAGATTGACATAGATAAATAAATAAGTATTTTTCACTATTTTAGTAGAACATATCTATCCATCAATGTTCTCTCTGGTCTATTTACTCAAGTGAGTATCAAAAACGACGCGTGGTATGCGCCTAAGGCTCGGGGATGTATGATAATAAAACTGGTAACGATGTGACAGTAGTTATTTTCACATCGGTAGTGGCATTCAGAAAGGGGCTGATATAAGTATTCTTAGAACTTAAACACTTAGAACAGTGTCACTCAGGCGTTCATGTCGGTCATGAAATTAAAGAGTCAATTCTAGTGGAATTAGAATAATAGACTGCATTATACTTCAAATGTTCTAAGCACAAGGATTAATACACCTTATCCTTTTGCTGTCTTACTAGAATGTTCTTTCTCATGACAATCAATACACTCGTCTTTTAAGCTGTAAGGACATACCTTAACTGAGTCAGTTTGATAGTAATCGTCATAACTATATTCTGCATCATAGACAAAATTAGATATCGGTTTACTGGCTGCTCCACAAATTTCACACGTTCTCTCAGTGTTCACAATTTTCACCTCTGGCTGGCCCAGCCACCTTTTCATCCAATTTGGGTTGATTTACATTTGTAAGTGATTAAAGTTTATTGGGCAATGTATGCTAATTCGGTCCTATATGGGTATGATATTTATGAATGAAACCTTTCTGTTCACTCTGGTACGCCATCTTACAATATGATGTAGGCTTCACCCTTTTTGGATCTAGTGGATATCAATTCGTATCGACAACAGGCCTGTGAACTAATTATAACAAAGGCAGCATAGGAAATGACTAGGCCGTTGTATTCATATAGAAGACGGTGTAGTTAATCATGGTAGTATCAGGATTTATGATTAACTTTAGTTTAGCAGTTATTATTTCTATAATGTTACCACTATCTTCATATTGTTATCTTTCTGCTCTAGCTTTCCATACAGCAAGTACTGCGAATGTCACTATACAAACGGGAGATATAAGACGAGATATCGCGTCACCAGGACAGGAATCACCTGGCTTTGAAAATGCATCTCTCTTACTCGAGATGGCAGCTGAGATTGAAGGTCATATAGATCGGGCTCTTCAAGCACTAAGTGATGATGATATATCTGAAGTGGAAAACCAATTAATTGTAACTAAGGAAAAATTATCATCAGTTAAGTCCGGTCAGCAGGAATAGGAAGTCGTATACTACATGACTAGACCTTTGCTTGTTTCGACTCTATAATAACGTAAATGAAATGATCCTGATAGTAAAAAAGAGATGAATGGAAATGAAAAGTCAGACTTCAGCTGCTTTTATGTAAT
>CAYWRR010000188.1:0-2098 GCA_964460425.1 uncultured Nitrososphaera sp. | reverse complement strand
GTTAAAGAAAGTGCAGGACATTCGCATGTACTTGTATTCCTTTTTTGTTAGGATATGTTTGAAACCAAACAGGTAATCAAATGACAGTTAGCTAGATAGAAGTACTTGTGTTGCTGTAGTAAAAAAATGGGAAGGAAGCGGTGGTTTAGCTATTTGGTGCTGGTACGGTGTATCCAGGCTTGTTAATGATGGCGATGTCTGGACTGCCTATGATCCGTAATCATCAGCAATAGACCCATCATCTACTTAATCACAATTGCCTGGACCAAACAAACAGGGTTTTTTAGCTTCGACAGCTTCAGGTGGTACACTTCTATCGATTGGTTCGACTGCCCCATCTTCGCCTATTGGTGGTGCGGTTTGCAAACCAAGCTCCGAGCTAGAACTCTCAAAGTTTGGAATGGCGGTAGATAACCCGGGGGGGTTGCCTGATGAACTACCCTGTGCCAGTGCCACCTGTGTACTTAAGGCTGTTACAGCCATCATCAGTACTAGAGTGACTGTAAACACAGCTATTGAAATATTCTTTCTATTTAACATCAAAGAAATGTAGTAGTATAATATCCTATTTATGAATTATAATATCATAATCTAGAACATATTTCTCATATCCAGACGTGAGCCCAGGATTATAATGAGAATCCTTCAGACTCGCGTCATCCTCATCCCGCACTGGCGACGGGACAGCTTGCGAGACTACTAGTTAGGCTGTCTGGGGACAAGACTTTGGAACAAACTGGAGCCTCTGACTAGACACCCATATCACTCAACCGTGGCAGTCCATACCCCAGGTAATGCTGACCGTTTCTGTTGATGACCAGAAAATAAAGGAATGTAGTAATATGTTTAGTTTAGTCGCCTGCAGTCTTCTCCGCTAGGAGCAATGGCTTCACAGCTCTCTCTTGCCTTTTTATTAATGTTCGCTCCTAGGTTCTCTCTAGCCTCCTTACAGTCACCAGAGAGGAAAGGCTCAGTTTTTGAACAAGTTACAGTAGCACTATAACAAATTTCAGATTCAGAGGTACACCCTTCATTTATCCATGACTTTGTTTTACTATCTGGGTCTGCATACGATAGGTCAGTAGTCGTTAGAAATAATATCCCTGCACCAATTGAGATTACCACTATAGTAAAGAATATTGCTAGGAGTGGGTTGCTAAATGACTTCATGTGCACTACAGATCAGGATACTGATATCATATAACCTTTCCTCATCTACAAATTCTTGAATTGAATAAACAGGAGTAATAGTAGTACACTGTTACTAATAGTAGTAGCAGACAGAGCGAACCGAAGAAAACTATGCACTACTAAAAATTATTGAAGCATCGCAGTAGAAACGGAGATTCCATTGTTCCCGCGCAGCAACCTTCCATGACGATGTCGACTAAGAATAACGTATTAACGATGATAGGTTTGGTAGCAATATCAGGTTCTGTAGTGGCATTCGTATTAGGATTGCAGAAATCAACCCTTGGTGATGTTTTATTACCAGTAGCAGTTTCTCCCGTTGAAATCGTACCCTACGTCACTGAGCAGCAGTGCAGTGGCTGTGCAGGTTCTGCTATGGATGAAATTCAGAATACTTCCCCCGGATCAATCCCTCAATCGACTATATCCCAGAGACCGCTACAAGGTGATGAATATACCCTTAAAATAACTTCAGGTGAGTGTGGCAGTTCCAGTTAATCAAGAGAAGTGACCAACTCACCCCGAGTCGAATAAAGTCTTCTGGTGCGTGTGTCAGGTTCTAGTTATTTACATCGACCCAGAAAAACTAAATCCGCCTACTCACAAGTGCTTGCGAACTTAGTGATGGCAATTGCGAGTGACACTCACGTACTACATCTGTTACCTCCATAACTTGCAAGCCTGCGGGTAAATACCTTGAACTATTTTAACACCCTTAGAAGGGAAGTTTTGAGGAGCTCAATTAGAAAATCATTCCAGAGAATTCCATATTAATTTGGTAAAGCAAGTTCTCATAGGCGAAGACAGGCTATGCTACAGTATTAGGTTCTACAGGTTCAACCCTAATTAATTAGGGAGTGGATGGAGGGTCGAAATCCTCTAGTTCTGTTAGTTCAGGCAACGAGTC
>CAYWRR010000187.1:0-4924 GCA_964460425.1 uncultured Nitrososphaera sp. | reverse complement strand
ATAAAAGATAAGATCCATTTAATTGGTTAGGTTTGAATCATATTTGGTTGTGACTGGTACAAGGTATAATCGCTCAGAAGTAGTCGATACTAAAGGAATGATTATCTTTGTCAATTTGCTTCATGCTAGAAATCTCCTGGTAAGCGTAGGGCTCAACATATATTTCATTCCAGTATCTTAAACATAATATTTTTTTGTATTCTTTAATACGAATCTCTTCGTCTAAAATATTGTTGCGGTATATAATGTCAGGCTCATTTACTCCGGCCACCGCTCGTACTGGTAATGTAGCTGAGAACCGGGGGTTTATCTCAAATACTTTTGAATCGGTTCCGTTAAATATTGCTTGTATGTTGACCGCACCACGTACGCCTAGCTTCATAGCTATCTCTTCTGCCGATCTTCGTATTACATCAAATGAATCTACAAACGCCTTATAGGTCTGACCAGATTTTGGAACTTTACGTAATGAAATAGAAGACATAACGTAATTGCCAGTCTTATCGATTGTCACCCCAGATGTGAATTCCTGATTCTTATCGTTTAGATATTCTTGAACGATGGGATGCCATCCGTGTTCCTTTATTTTCCTTAATGCATACTGCATTTCATCTGGTTTGTGAACGACATAAAAATATAAGGACCCGAACCCTTCCCTAGGCTTGACAACTAGTGGAAAACCATATTTTTCAACAAACTCATCTTTATCCTCCGGCAAGCATGTCATAGCCCTTGGTAGATTGTTCTTCTTCAAAAACTGAAAAGTCTTCCATTTGTCTCTGGCTGTATCAACCACGTCAGGAGGGTTGGTAATTACAATGACATTGGAGTTGGATTCTAGATCTGGTTTTGCTGCAGCGAGTGTAGCCAACTCCATATCAGATCCAACATAGACAGCACGAATATCGTTTTCAGAGATCACCCTCTTAATAGATGCTAGATAATCTGGGGAAGTAACCGGAGGGATTAGAATGCCGGAATCACATCTGTACAGCCCAGCTGCCTGGTCACTCATATCTGCACCAAGAATTCTGTACCTTACTGAGGAGGTGTCAGACATATTTGCCAATTTCAGAGCCTTCACTATTCCCTGTCCTACTATCCCCCCTACAGCAGTGACCAAAACATTTGCAAATACTGATTTTTGTTTCATCTCAAATTTTTTTTCAGAATAGCAAGTGCCAGCTATGCACTCCCGTTGGCAGGATTCAGTCTTTCGAGCTCAAGATACAGGGGAGCATAAGGTCATCATTTTCGATTAGGTTCTGACGCCATAAGGACTCAACTTTTCTCATACCAAAATTAATTCCGTAATCCAAGAAACACGGTTTGAGATACAAAGAATTTCGAGCCTTTTCTACACACTTGATCTTGCCATGAAGCTTCCGCTGTTTTTCTTTTAACAAGAACAGACTCTGTAGAACTGCTTCGATTGGTTGACCTTCCCTCATTAATCGATCCCTTTCGACCAGCAGAGGTTTTATCTCTCTACTGCTAGCAGAATCTTCCATTCTCAGTTCTTTCAGGTAATCCTCGACATCTTCCTTATTTTTTAATTGTAGGCTTTCCAGCGCCTCAGACTGCCCAACACCCAAGTATCGGTCGTCTGACGGCCAGACTACGGTCAAAGGCATCCTAACAGACAGCTCCCTAAAAATGAGGCTTCCTAAGATTGCGTATCCAACGCTTCCTCCGGTGCCTGAAGCGTAGCATCCAACCCCCAGTTCTCGAGAAAGCAACAGTAATATAGGAATTGCCCGAGGGCTTAATTTCAGAACATCCTCTTCAGAAAGCTCTAGTCCTTGAGTATCTTCGAACCTTGTCTGAAGGTCACGTTTACATGACATACATTTTCCCCTGAGTAGCATGTCCGTGCCCTCTCTGATCATCTTTGCTGAAGCCTTACTCCCGCAGCTACAATGAATCCAAACCGGAGCATTGAGATATGCTGTGGAGCTAACACCTGTGTCTATGTTGCGCTGAATAAAATATTTCTCAGCCTCCTCTACTGCTTTTGAATATCTGAGGTGATTGGAAAGCAAGAACTCAAAGCCCTTATCAAAAACAGGTGAGATATCAGAGAGCCTGACAAAAGGTGTCCTGTAATCCCAGATCTCGTTTACTACCTTAGACTGGAAAAAAGCGCTAAAATCAGCGTGGCTCTTTGATCTGGCATGGGCATCCTCAACCTCGTTCCATAAATTATCAAAATTTCGCAGTAGAGATGTCTTATCAAAACTTTTGGTCGCAGCATTTTTTATCCATACCTTAACCTGCTTCTTCCAGGAATCTACAATATTTTTTGGAGGAGGCGTAGCACTGCAAATCATCTGCCACCTCTTTGAATTGTTAACTGGGGCTCTAATTTCAAGGATTCCACCCTTATGTCTGATGCTTGGAAGCTGAGCTAGGCGAATCCACATATCGTCCATAAAATCGTGGTCTATTATTAAAAACAAGTTTATGAACCTGGCTTTAGTGTTTCTGCTTTCTGCGATCTTTCTCAGCGTTTCTAGTAATACGATCTTTTTGTAGACAACACCGTACGCAAATAGGTTTGGTTGATGTATAGATACTAGAATTCTTGAAGTGGGATCTTCAAGAAGATCTAATGAGTCATTTACTCCCAAAGTTAGGGTGTCAGCCTGATTATGAAACTGCTTAATATACTGAACGAGTCGTTTTCGGTTTGCAAGGGAATATTCAGTTGTAGGATAATTTTCCTTGAATTTTGAAGATAGGAGAATGTTTACAGTTTCAGTTAAAGTGTCGGGAATAGCCCGTATATATTCAGAAATTGTGGGATTTTCATCTATATTGAATCTAGAGAACAAATTACCAACCCGGAGGGGTACCTGTTCTTCTCTTGTCATTGAACTTCCCACACTCATACTAAAATTCACCTCCTATATAAATAAAGTAACATAAATTCTCTTACTCTGCCTCTACTATAATTATTTAGAAATCCCACATAATATTATAATAGAACAATACTCTATGATGATAATGTGATAATGAAAAATATTGTATCGAGGTAGCAGAAACAATACATAGAAGATTAATCGACGGAAAAGATTACAGCTACTAAAACGATATTCCTCTGAAAAGACCTGCATTGCTGCGAAATATGCTCGTTACTTTTTCCCAACAAGGGATATAAGGTCACTAATTCTATCAAATTGACCGATCTCCGAAACAGAATGAGCATCGCTTCCCAAACGGAATTTCACGCCACTGTCTCTAAAAATTATAATCCAGTTGCTAGGAGGCCTATGATATTTTGCATTGATCTCTACTATCTTTTCATTCTCGGCTATCTTGGCCGCCAATGATTCAATTTCCAATCTGCTCAGGGAGAAGGTTGGTTCAGGGGCGAGATGACCTATTGTATTTACGTGAGGATTCTCAACCGCCTTTGATAGTGCTCCCAACCATATTTTCTTGTCAGGGTAGGACGTATGGAAACTGGCTACGATCATATGCTTACCGCTGTACTTTTCTAGGCAATCAATGGATCCATCAGACAGAATCTTTGCCTCAAATCCGGATATGACGTTTACCTTTGAACTCTTGCCGAAAGTTCTTAATTCCTCGAGATATTGAGGCACCCAAGCAGATGTTCTTCTGATGTGTTCAGTAACTGCCATCGTCCTCAGACCTATTTTTTCTGCCCTATCAATGGCATTTTTTATTGTCAGGTCAGAGGCGGAGTGGTCATTGTAACTAGAATGTACGTGATAATCTTCTTTCTTATCGAGCAATGTTATTGTTCTAGGTAAGTTATTATTAAAAATATAAGCGATCATACCTTAACGTGGCAGTACACTAGCACCAAGAATAGAACAATATATCAATACTTATAAATCATAATTCTATGTATGCATGATTAGTATCCTTGATTGAATTCTAGTTCTTCGAAGTCTCAGGTTGTATTGGTTCCTGGAGCTGCTGCACCAGCGGGAATTAATACAATTAAATCATTGAAGATGGCCAACTTCTCAGGGAAAATATTGGCAACAGATTCTACGTCCCTATCAGCAGGTTTTTTTATGGCTGATCTGAACGAAATATTGCCAGAGGTTGATGGCAGCTACTACACCAAGAGACTGTTTGAGATAGTAAGGAAGCATCATGTGCAGGTGTTGATGCCAAGTTCTGGCTACGACATCTATCCTTATAGTGAGAATCGCGAGGCGTTGGCAAAAATTGGAGCTACAGCTGTTGTGAGCGATAGGGATGGTCTGGAGATCTGTCGAGACAAATTGTTAACATTCAAAAAGACATCGGCTAACTATGATTTACCATTTACAACTGCAGATCCAGATAAAGTCAGATCGTTTCCGGTCATTGCAAAACCTAGATTCGGCAAGGGGAGTCGTGATGTGACCAAGATAAACAACGAGGCTGACTTGAGGTATGTAGCAAGCAATTTTGAAAACACTATCTATCAGGAGTTTCTTCCAGGCGTAGAATATACTATCGACGTACTTAGTGATATGAATAAAAAACCCATTATTGCAGTGCCAAGAATAAGACTACAGACCAAAGCAGGTATATCAACAAAGGGAAGAATAGTACGGGACGCTGATCTCGAAATAACCTGTATGAACATCGCACGAGATGTCGGAATCAGAGGCCCTTGCTGCATACAGATGAAGGAGTCATCTGAAGGGCAGATTAAGCTAACAGAAATAAACCCTAGACTAGGTGGCGGGACTATCTTTGCATCATTGGCCGGTGCAAACTTTCCAGCAATGATCCTAGATATTGTCGAGGGAATTCAGATTGAGCCCCCTGCAATATCAGAAATTACTGTGGTACGCTACTATGAAGAGATTGTAATAGAAGAAGGTGAGCAGTTCAAAAAAATTCACGGCCTCAGCGAGTCAAATTTGCTACCCAGTCAGCCCCTTGCTGAATAGAT
>CAYWRR010000186.1:0-4937 GCA_964460425.1 uncultured Nitrososphaera sp. | reverse complement strand
CGCTAAAAATATGAGGTGCGAGAAGAACCTACTATTGTAGCACTATTGTAACAATTAAAGATAATCTTTGCGTCTTTAACATAACTAATATTAGGCATTGATGTACATGATTCCTATGTACTACAGAAAAGAAATCGAAGGTGACCATTCTCTTCCCCTTTGCTCATCACGTATAGCATACCATGGTATTAACTTCTCGTTTACAGTAGTCAAATACAAAACGTATAAGAATGGCGTCAATCTTTGAGATGAAAAATATATGAACACGAACGATAGACGATTCCTCTCGGATAACCTAAAATGGATGAGTATATATTTGGCAATATCACTTACAATCTCTTTCTTAGTCCCATTTCCAGTATCCTTGATTGGAATTATAATATTTATTATTTCAATCAGCTTCATACGGAGAAGAATGATGATGAAGAATATGGGTATAAATGTGAAGGGAATGTTTAATTCAGCTCGTAAGTCATCTGAATATAATTATCTAAGGTATTTTTGTATGTCATGCGGACATGAACACAGAGAAATAGCATGTCCTATATGTGGTTCAAAGATGAAAAGGATCGGATAAAGAGACCTTTTCCTAGAAGCAGTACCACTGAAGGTGCAGTCAGAAAAGCTGTTGCTACAAGCGTACCAAATAGCTACTCAGTGTTGCCATTTAAGCAGCCTTGAGACTGCCGTTGTTCGAATTAATGTCCAATCCCCGCAGGATAAGACCTTATTCTAACCAGCCTAGATGAAAGCATTTATGTAGCATATAGGTATATACTACACGTGCAAGGAGGTGCATAGGGTATTTCGTTGCCTGACGTTGTAATGCAGGTATTTGGAGCCGGTGGCCTAGAATGGATAATTATTATTGTTATTATTGTAGTATTGTTCTTTGGAGTCAAGAAGATTCCCCAGCTTGCTAGGTCATTCGGTAAGGCATCCTCAGAATACGAGAAAGCTAGACTTGAGGCGAAAAGAGAACTAGACCAGATTAAAAATCCGGACAAAACTAAGGCAGATAGGGAAAAACTTGAAGCAATAGCTGATACATTAGGAATTGACTACACTGATAAGAATGACAATGATCTAAGAGTTGCTATTGACTCTGAAATTAACAAAGATAAGAATAAGGTCTGAGCCTCGGATTCAGCTCTATTGATAGACGTTGTTTTAATCTTGCCCTTGCTTCCACTGGAGCAGGTGCAGTTTCAGTCCTCTACTAACATAGCGTCAATAGCAATACCAACATGAAGTCAGCTCCAAAAATAGCTTAGAACATCATCTCTAATAGCTGTTCTCTGGTCAGTCTGACCGGCAGAATCCCCCCTGATCTAGCCTTATAAGCAGGTTTTCCAATTCCGACAACGATCATTGTACTTTTTCTCTCCGCATGGGGAGAAAAAAATTCTGTTACTGCGTCATCAAAGAAGGTCGATCCTGAGGCCCCTATCCCTTGGGCATAAGCAGCCAGGTATATCTTTCCGGCAATAATTCCAGCTTCAAGCTGAGCCGCTCTATAACCTCTATTACCTAGAGCCTCAAGAACTCTCCTCAGATCTGTCATTAAAAATAGTACTGCACTTGCCTGACTGAAAAGGGATTGAGCCAGGCAGAGATATCCAGACATTTCTCTTGAGACTTTCAATTTCAGTAGGTCAATAGATTTTAGTTTGCGATTAAAAAAATATCCCCCAGATGGTAGTTTTTCTATGTTGTTGCATATGAGGTAAATATCAATTAGGGAAAAGTCTGTTAGTTTAAGAAAATCCAGTGGTATGCTTTTAGTTGAACTATCAAGTATAGTTGAAAGAGTTGAAAATGAGATAGGTGAATTTGTAAACCTTCGTGTAGAACCTCGTCTTAGTATAACTTCTGATAGACCAGGAATATTATTTTGTAGATTACTTTGATGTTGTAGAGATGATATTGGTATTCTATTTAGCACGCCCGGGGCTTCAGACGATGTATATTGAATGTTCTTCTCTGCTGATAGATCATAATCTATTCCATTTTTCCAAGCCCTAGTCTCCTCCTCAGTATATAGGCTTGAAGCGTCATGTAGAGTCCAAATTTGAGGATAACTTACTTCCTTCTCAGATAAGGGTCGGATCTTTGGATTGTCTATCTCGGAAATTTCTCTTAGTATTTCCTTATTTACCATTTCTTGGGAAGGTTCTTTTTCGTCTTTTACTTCGTTGATGTTGCCTATAATAACTGTAGCTTCTCTATGTGATTCCAAAGCCAGAAGACGATCTACAGCATTATCTATGAATCCCATCTTTAGAATTGTCCTGAGACCCATCGCCGCGGTAGTCGCAAGAAGATTAGCGACCATTACTCCTGAATCCCAGAACCAATGACGATAAGAGCGTGCTTGATACTTCCAAGAATTACGCCATGCGAGAGAGGTAAATATAAGACTAACAGGTGAACTTAATGTCGTAACCTGTTCTGCTAGAGCTGCAGCCAAATATCGCCTGTAGTCACCTTTTCTAATCTGTGTAAGGCTAAATTCTGCAGGATTAAAATGATACACCCCTGCTTCTATGTCTGGATCTAAGTCTCGGCATATGAGATAAAGTTCAATAGGATAAAGCGCACCAGTTGCAGATGCAGCACGCATATAATATGTTGTAGAACCATATTTAGTCGCTCTGGTAATTCCTGCCGAAAAGAATAAAATCGTGGCTATGTCTTCTACTCCTAGTTTCCGACCATAACGAAGATCACTATTTTTGGCCGGATAATCGCTTTCAGTATCGAATTCCAGTCCAGTCATACTAATTGACTTAATAGCATCAAGCGTAGGCTGCGGAAAATTTGATGGAAGGCGGTATATCGGAAAATTGGAAATATATATTTTGAAAGGTATTGGACGATTGTGAAAGTCAAGGTAATGCCTCTGAGTCATTAGGCTAATCTCAGAATGCTTAGTTGCCTCATGGTATTCTGAAGCGAAATCCGTATTTTTGTTCATCATTAATCCTCATGGAGCTTTATTATATACTGAATTTGCTAAACATAGCCATAGCATATCTTTCGTAGTAGAGAAATATGTTACTTTTTTCACTACCATATATTGAGACTTAAGTCAGATATATAGATGCGTAATCCGTATAAACATTCAATACCGAATTGAGATAAAAAAAGAAAAGGATAGATAATAAATGAGCGGCCACTCAAACCCATGTCCCCATAGTGTATTAGACACAATGAATATAGACCATTCCCTTATTAACCTGTACTGCAAATTATGCGGCCAGGTGATAGGTCACTGGGAGGACCTATCCAAAAACGATCTATACATAGCTGGAAAACCTTCAAAATTAAGCATGAAAGAAAAAGAAATCTTACGCTGATTCTATTTGTAAGAAAAAACCTTGGTTCAGTTCAGTTTACCATTGCAATTGCCTTAGGATTAGCTTCAGATTTAATTAGGCCAATAGTACCATCATAAGTAGCTAGATTCTGCCATAGACTAACTGATCTGACTACTGATATGTTTATTATGAGTATTTAGTCAGTATGTATAAGCAAGATACCTATCAGATCTATTTTTAGGAAGACCGTTGACAGCAAGCTTAAAAGAATCAGGATGCACATCATCCTGATCACGAGTACAGTGAATATATCAACTGCATCACTATGCCTGCAGCGATAAGGCCTATTCCTATACGGTTGAGCCAAGATTGTGTAGTACTCGTTAAACTTTCTAGGTAAACTATATTTGATCGGATATCAGCATTTCTAGGCGGCATTGGTTTTCTTAAGGCATTCAATATCATAACAAATCCTATGATCTCTAGCATTATTGCTGAGCTATTTAACCAGACTAAATCCAATGCACTAGAACAATATATTCCTAATAGTACCTCATCTTAAATTGTTGATAGCTTAAAAGATAAGACAAATAAGTTGGCCTATGTGATATAAAATAACATATCCACTCATCACCTTTGTAATGCTGCTACCACCTACTTTTTAAATCTTGTTTTAAATTATCAGATTCTGTACTGCAGATCGCCATGAGTATTTCCCATGTTGAACTCATGACTGCTCTAGCATCGCATTGTCACTAGCATGTAATCGCAGATTGAATCTTTCATTACTTTATATCTGGAAATTTTAGTAACTCATTATTGTATTACAGAACAGCCGTAAATTATCTTGCAGACTCAAGTTGCTTAAGAAAAAAACTTCTCCAGCTTTCTGGTAATGCTGGAACATTAACTGCTTTTTTTATTTTCTCAACATTGGACTTCTCATTGGTATATAGTTTCATAATATCTTTAACTGTGACATTGTTTCTGTCTCTTTTTGTCATCTTAATTTCATCGCCGGCTGCAACTTCACCTTCTTTTAGAACTCGAAAGTAAATTCCAGGTTTTCCACTCGCAAAAAATTTTCGTATTACAGTTGAAGTTCCAAACCTCACTCCAAGTTTGAAACACGGCATCCTAGGCTGAACAGCAACAAGTTTTGATGTGCCAACTTCAAACTCATCACCCACATTTACCTCATCTTCTAGTAATCCCGAAGTTGTAAAATTTTCGCCAAAAATTCCCCAGTTCATTTCAATATTGGGATACTGGCTGCGCCAAAACTGATAATGCTCAGATGGATACGAATAAACTGCCTTATCAAGTCCACCATGTACTGACAAATCGGCTTGCCTATCGCCATCTAGATTAAGTCTTTTGAGGGTAATTCTGCCTTCTATTGGATTCTTATAAATCCCAGTCTTTATCATATTTCCATTAAATTCCACTTCGCGGGGCAATCCAACATTCAGAGATATTAACTTCATACCATGTATAAGTCATAGATATTGATAAATTTTAGTCACTTTAAATCATCTCTAATGTCTACTTAATCTTTGAGCACGAGAGTTTCCTAGTGTAAGTGGTAATTACAGCAAAGAGACAAGAAAAATCCTT
>CAYWRR010000185.1:0-4985 GCA_964460425.1 uncultured Nitrososphaera sp. | reverse complement strand
TACATAATAAAGCGAACCACGTTTCTTGTTTATGACTTCCCAAGCAAAGTGACTCCCAGTTGTTATAGTAGGTTCTCCTGCTGAGCCTAGATATTCTCCTATTGAATTTGAATCAGGATTAGATTGAAAGATACTTCCATTAGCTTTAATGTAAACATACCTAGTTGTAAAATCATTCAAATTGTATGAGTCAGCATACATGTTGTCGTTTCTTATAACAATTGCGATAGCGGCATCAGACACTATTGGGAGCCGGCTAAGAGATGGTACCCTCAGCGAGTCCTGAAATGCAAGATATACAAGAACCATAGTTACTATACCTACTACAATAGATGCAGATAGCTTGGCTATTTTCTTATTCAATTTTTCAGATCCACAAAACAACTGTCTTGCAGTGCCAGTGGCTACCAAAATGGTATATATTTAGTCTCAACTGAGCGATACTCAACAAGATTATACTTATTTTTCAGTTATTTAAGATTCACCAGTATAATTTGTTAGTAGATACAAAGTATAGTGTTTAAGTCAAATCTAAAACTACCATATAACATGTAGCATACATTTTAATCAAAGGATCACGAGCATACATCGAAAAGTATGGAAAGGGAAAAAGCAACAGTGATAGCTATCATAGCGGCTGTATTAATAATTACATCACTGACAGTAGCATCACCAAGATCCATATTAGCTTTGGGTCATTGGAATGAAGACTTTGATCAAGATGGAGAATCCGCCATAGGTAGTGTGGCCAGCCCAGACACCCATTTCATCCTTCCTAACCTCTTCCCTAAAGTTGAAGACCAAGCCTATCAGGTTCAGATTTGGAAGGATATAACAGCCCTCCAACCTTTAAAGTCACCTAGAGGTTGAACCGGAGAAAGAACTAGAAAAAAAAAGGAGAAAGAATGTAAGGGATACAATGGCAGTTGACTGTTTGTGCAGAGTAGTATTGCTTATGGGCAAGCCTTTGTCCCGCTTGTGACTCATATTTTAAGCCTGTTTCCATCAGTGTAACCGTCTCAGTTCTAGCCGTTTTCTTTCCCTTCAGCTGCTCCCATCCAACAAAATTAAGGATGAAAAAACTGGTGGACGAGAAACAATAACATAGCTACGATAACTGAGATGACGTATGGTCATGGGAGAAATATTAAGTTACGAGTTCGGTTTCCTAACCGTTGTTATAGGTATAGTGGCTACAATACTCACCAGATATAGTAGCATACCACAAATAGTTAAAGGGTTCAAGACAAAAAAGATGGAAGATGTTTCTTTTTGGCTAATTTTCTATTTGACCGCTGGTTTAGTATTATGGGTAATCTACGGTCTGCTTATTGACGACTTCCTTATAATTTTGGCTAACGCCACGGGTGTTGCATCAAACTTCATACTCTTAGGATTAAAAATAATGTATTCAGCTAAGCCTTTTGGGTAGATATATTCGATACTGGCCAAGGGTACCATTTTGAGAATGCAGAATTAACGCCAATTTTGCACTTCAGCTACGCACCACCTAATGGTGAATCTATGGATGGATAGTTATGCAAGAGCGTGATCTCAGCGCTCATTCCTTACAGAGTACATGATCTTCCTTTTCATTTAAACTTCCCAATGGGTCTCATGTTCTTAAAGAATTGCTGGACTTCCATAGGGATCTCTTTAATAGTTTTTGCATCCCTAGCTTCTTCTCCAGCTTCTTTAGAGAGATCTTCAATAGTTTTTACACCTCTAAATACGCCGCCTCTAACTTCTTGAGAGAGATCTTTAACTTTTACCTCGTCCTTTTCGCTTATGACTACTACGTTTAATCTGTCATTTTTAGAAGGGTTCCAATACAACAACTGGTTATCTGAATCCCATTCTATAGATTCCTTGCCCGTAATACACCAAACATAAAAGCCTTTATGATAATGCATTCTTTGTGGTACAAAAATCACAGTAGGGGAGTCTACCACCCTTCCATGAAGTATTAGAATGAAATACTTTTTCTTGACATCAAATGTTAAGACTATTGGTTTCGCTGAACTAAGAACAGGATAAGGCCTGGTGGCAAGATTAAGCCATCTCGGTTTTCTATTTGGGCCCAAAAGCGAAAAATTTTCAACATTCCAGTTATCCTTTCCGCTCTTGGTGTGATAAAGGTCATAATTCCAGTATGTAGAATTTAATAGTTGAGATTCGACCTGTATATACTGCAAGTTTATATATGCTCCGATTTGTTCAGAATCATGAGTACCCCCAAATTCAGTTAGGAACGGGATCAAGTCTCGTTCATATCCAGCAGAAACAATTTTTTCGAAGACGTCTGGCCAGTCTTCTTTGTAGGTTGACATGCTGTCAGGGATCTTGAACGTACCCATCATTAGGGCGCGAGTATCATAATAATGAAATGAAAATACGCCTCTTTCTAGAAATTCAGATGGCCATTCAGATTTTTCTGGAAGGTATGTGTTTATCTTTTTGGGCGCACTCATCAGACTTCCTCTGGTTTTATATGTCTCTATATCCAGAGGGGACCGCACCATTTCCATATCACCGATTCTCATAAACTTTCTAAGGTCGAACTTCTTAGCCTTATTCCAACCAGTTACCGTCTTGTTCATCTCTTCTGACGAAAACGCAGTCCAATCAACACGCGGTTCAATAAAAATAAATGTTTTATCATCGTACTTACTTATCTCATTAAAAACATTAAGATAGTACTCCTTAAGCAATTGTGACTCAAATTCATATTTATTTATCCCGACCGGATGGGGTTCATTAAACACATCTACGCCAACTATAGCAGGATGTCCTTGCCCATTGTTCAGACTCTTAAAAAACCGCATCGTCTGTCCGATTGTTTTTTCGAGATGTGTTCTCACTGGATAATTCTTTAGATTTACTTCCTCGTTGGTTAAGTCATTATGCCAAAAAGAAAACAAAGTATTTTTTACAAGCTTATTTAGCATATAGGACGCAGCCCACATTTTGTTACGTTTAGGGGGCTTAGCGTATTGCTTGGTTTCTTTTGTTATAGCTAAAGCCCAGTCAGGGAATCCATCACCACCACAAACATCAGTCGCAATATCCTGATGAAAGTCGACAAACACCAAAAGACCGCGTGAATATAGTTCATCGATAATCTGTGTAACTAGTTTTAGGTATTCTTCTCCTTCAGGTAGCAGCTTGTCAAGATTAGGATTTGGTGTTGGTTCTATGGCTTTCCAAGATAATGGCAATCTAACAGCACTGAATCCACACTCCTTCATAAGATCTAACTCTTTTGCTACCGAGTTGATCTCCATACTAAGCTCAGAGGATGTGATCGTTTTGGCTTCAAGTGGTGAAATTGGGAGGTATGGAGGAAGTTTACTTCTAGATCCAAAATTTACACCTCTGAACATAACGTATCTGCTATCTTGATCGCGAAACCAGTTGTCTTCTTTATGAAGAAGTCGTGCATTAAGCGATGGGCCTTTGGTATTCATGTACGACTGAGATACACGAATGGTATAAAAGTGCAACGCTCTAATTATTTCTTAGAAGAAATGAAATCGCTCTTAAACCAGGAAGTTGAAAAACAGCGGTTACAAGAAGAGTATGGAAGTAAAATATTGAAACTAGCGGATTTCAATGAAGCATTTGAATTAGTAAAGTCAGCAGTTGAAGTTAAATTCAATATGCATAGGGCAGGACTATCGCTAATACTTCAAGGTCTGCCTACCAAGCTTGGTGCATACCACGTTCTGGGTTCTAACCTTATTATAGTAAATAAGAGAATATTAAATATAATAAAATTCCACAAGTCTCTCGAGGAATATAATTCCTATATGTTTATGGTCTTAACACATGAGTATCTTCATAGTCTCGGGATTATAGGCGAGCTACAGGTTAGAAACATGACATACAGTTTACTTGCTTCATTAGCTGGTGAGAATCACCTAGCTACTAAAATGGCAAGACATCAACCTTGGGATTTATTTCCTGAATTAAGTCTATTTGATGACAATAGTTTTGAACAAAAGTTCGAGGTAATCAACAACTTTGACAAGACGACTCAGTCATATATAGGATGAACTAAATTTTATCAGCTCACGTTATTACTCTAAGGCTTGATAGAGACCAGGGTAATTGGGTAATTGGTAATGTGTAACGCAGAGGCACTAGGGTGCTCAGAATAGTCCTTTGCTCATCTGCCAATATCTCCTCCTGGTACGGCTCTATAATGATCTATAGTCTCGTTACGTAATTGTGTGCGTACAGTAAAGGAAGAATTATCTCCAGGTCTCATAATGACAAAATCTACGGTTCCAGAGTTTGCAGTAATTACCTCATCCCTTTCATCATAGAATTCTGTAATTATCTTGACTGAATTCATAGGAGTGGTTGAATTGTTAACCACAGTACCATTTATTATAGTAAACAGAGGACCCTCTACATAAGAATGCTCAGTAATTGCCAGATACTTAGTATTAGTTACATTTCCCGTAGGTTTTGCTGTTGATGCGTTAGAAGCATCAACACTTACGGTAGCTGTAGTAAGAGCATGTGCAATTATTATAGTGAAACTAATTAATACTAATAATGGTAGACTATTTTTTGTTCTATTCATTGCTGAAGTACCATCATCAAGGAAACCTGCTTATGTTTGTTGCTGTGTAAAGTCAGTTTGACTAGTGTTGCGGCTGCTGCTGGTGCGATCGACTCTATTGTCATCATTGAATATACAAAAAAATACATCTCTGCCTAGGAGGGTTGTTTAATTTTCTTCAGGACGTAATAATATATAATATTTTGAATATAGTATATTATCATAGTCATGCTCGTAAAAGTAAACAAAATAGATGCAGATAAAAGTAAGGTAAAGGTAAGCAAGCTTGACATTGACGACTATGGCTCTATAATTCCACTAATAGAATTAGAGCTTAAGATACCAGCAAATAATAACTCCATTATTCGGTTACTGCAAAATTCTTCTTATGCTGCCATATTTACTGAAGGGAATA
>CAYWRR010000184.1:0-5014 GCA_964460425.1 uncultured Nitrososphaera sp. | reverse complement strand
AAAGATATTGAAGGAGTTAGCACACTAGCTTTTTTATAGTTAGAGGACCTGTGCCTCCAGGGATTTGGATAAAAATTCATTTGAATTCAAGACTAGAATTTAGGCAATTCTTTGGGATATCTCACTTCCAAGAATTTAGGAAAGAAAAACATTGGAAAATGTACATCTTTTTTGTATTATCGCAAGAATTAGGCCTTTTGATATATTATTGCACCGCAATTAGGTTTTTAATATTTTTACTATGCTTTCATATTCATCAAGACCAGTTATCTGCAGAATGCCCAACTTTTTCCTTTCCTTGCCTATATGATGATAGATGATTTACTGAAAAGAACCAAACGGCATGCTCTTATCAAGGTCCATAACAGTAAGGTGGAAGAATTGACAAATCATCTAATCATGCTAAAAAGTAGAGAAGGAGCTAATGCCTTTATCTTTGACCTATGGACAAGATATGAGACAAAACAGGAGGCAATTACCCACATTGATAACAAAGCTGGCAGCCTCATCACGCTAACAGGAGTCGCTATAGGCTTTCTTTTGGGTACTAGCGCTATTCGAATCTTACACCTTCTGAAGAATCCAAGTATCTTTTTTGCTTAGGCGATATTTACCTCAATTTCTACTATTTTAAAGGCATTGCGTCAATCTGAGTCATGACTCCTAACAGATCATAGAATAGCCTCTCCTCGGTGATCTATCCATCTTTCCATGTCGCAACAGTACAAAACTCTGCTTGGAATTTCTTGTTGGTAGGCTGAATCATATGCCCGTCAAGCCCTTTCATCGGCCCTTTGAAAGTGCCTGTAAAATCAGCTACTGAGCAGGTATAGTCACCACTGGTAAAAAGTATCTTGTATGGATAGTTAACAATGTGATTATCAGGAAACGCCTTGAAGAATTCGATAGACTCTGCAACATGGTTACATACGCCTCTAGTTGGATTTGGTTGACCTGGCCAAAATACGGCCACATTCTCAGCATGACGTTCTTCGAATGTATCCCAGTCTTGAGAGTTCCATACGTCATCTAGAGTTTTCATAAGATCCTTATTTTTCTCTTTGATGCTCTTTACATTATCAAAGAAGACGAACTACAAAAAGACTGCCCCTCGTAGTGAGCAGGTATTACTTTTGAGTACACTTCCACCAACTGCTTACAAAATTAGATCATTATCTGAGCCCGACAGGCCATCTGTATTCTGCGAAGAAGACATTCTCAAGTCTATGTAAGAATTCCCAGTAAGAATATAGCAGCGACATGATTCTTACTGAAAATAATATGTCCTTTCTTTGCATTGTAGTTGTCTCAGCAACAACAATCCAAGTCAACTACGTTACATGATGATCTGCAAACAAGACCAATCTCTAGTCTGCCTAGAACACTCCACAACACTTTCAGTGTGGGGGCGTTTACTGAAAGTGTCCCAGTCCTGCGAACTCCAAACATCATTCTATATTTGCATAAGTCGCATGTTGTTTTTTGCCAAACTACTACTCCTGTTGCCCATGCTATCAATTTCAGATGATAACCAATCAAGATTACATTAGTTCTGTTGCAACTACTTAATATGGTGCGCCTTACTGGCTTGGTACACAACGACTACCAGATTTATCAGCTGATTCGCCATATCTATATATCGATAGCACGAGCGACAGTATGACTTCTGCATGGCATGATTTCAATATCCATCCTGCTACAAGAATTGGCTATGTTAGCCTGAACATTTCCGACATTGACAGATCGCTTAGCTTCTATGAAAAGGTTCTAGGGTTCAAGAAGGTGGATAGACCTTCCAATGAAAGGGCACTTCTTTCTGATGTGGATGGACATACCTCATCCTATCTTGTAGAACTTTTACAAGCAAAGGAGGCAGCAGGCTACTACAAGGCCAGCATGTCAGAGACAACCAGAAGAGCAGGATTATATCACTTTGCAATATTACTTCCGGAGAGAAAATATTTGGCAGATATGCTTCAAAACTTGAGCGAAAGGCGCGGCGAGATACGGTTTGATGGCTTAGCTGACCATCCAGTATCCGAGTCGATGTATATTCGCGATCCCGACAACATTGGTATAGAAATCTATTGCGACAAGCCGTCTTTACAATGGGAATGGAGCGGGAGCCGGGTGAGAATGGTGACAGATCTGCTGAATACAGAAGACCTGCTAAGAGAATCCAGCCTCGGGGTGGAAAGCGATGCCTGCCAAGACAGTCATAGGCCATGTCCACCTCCATGTTCGAAACCTTGCAAAGGCTATGAAGTTCTATCACGAGATCCTTGGGCTGAACTTTACGGCGACTTATCCTGGCGCTTACTTTTTTGCTGCAGGTAAATATCATCACCATATTGCAACGAATATCTGGCTTGGAACCAGCATTCAACTAGCTTCATCAGAACATGTTGGATTGAACCATTTTGGCATCGAACTTCCGAACAAGGAACAATATGAGAAGACAGTAGAACAGCTCAGACACTACAAGGTCGAGACGGCTCCACAATATGTACAATCGAATGGATCATCAAAGTCTCTTTTCTTGCGCGACATGGATGGCATAACTATGCAGCTCTATACCAGATAACGTAGAGTCTATAATGGCAAGATAACTAGAAGAATGTAAATGGAGTAGCCTAGGATGATGTCTTGTATTTTCCAGCCACTAGAGCCTATGCCTTATCCTCCTATCTCTCATCAAGAAGAGTAGTAGTCTGGCTTCTGATAGTAGCGGTGCTGTCACGCTCATTTCCAAATGGAAGGTCTGCACCTTTCCATTCCCACATTCTAATAGCGGTTCCCTCTGGAGAGGCTTTAACTTGATATATCGCTATCATGTTATTAAGGAATGCTAGCTGCCCAGTAGAGTT
This sequence comes from uncultured Nitrososphaera sp., assembly GCA_964460425.1. Lineage (GTDB taxonomy): Archaea > Thermoproteota > Nitrososphaeria > Nitrososphaerales > Nitrososphaeraceae > Nitrososphaera. Next base: position 2,147 of record CAYWRR010000184.1, on the reverse strand, counting down.
TGTACTAAAAAATATAACACCAGTTGAACTTCTTGGGTCATCGGGTCTTACTCCATTAAGGTCAACAAGGACTGCAGTTGCATTTTCTTGTTCTGCACCAATATTATTACCTCCCTCAGTCACAAGAAGGCTTTGCCCTTCAACAAAAGTGATGCCATTAGGTTGGAGATTTAGCGTGAGGTTTCCTGTCTCTGTTGCATTTATAGATATAGTAGCAGAATCTGGAGGCATTATTGTTCTGTTACCTACATACGATACCTCAGTGTATGTTTCATTGATTGGGTTAAAGCTTGTCAATTTATCTTCTCCCCTTAAGAACAGACTCCCCAAAAGGGCATTTGAATTATTGTTATTGTTGTTGTTGGCGCTCATGTTTGTGGTACTTAAAGCTTCTTCTTCCTCCTTTTCTCCTACTGTTTCAGGCATTACATCATCAGTAGTAGCACTTGCTGATTGAATTAATAATGAAGCAACTACTGCTACAGCAATTCCGGCTAGCGCCATTATTGTAACAGCTAGAATTAACTCTATAACAATGAGGGTCGTCATTATATGCCGAGCACCAAGATGCATATTCCTTTTAATAGATTCTATGGAATTTACTATAATTTGACACTTGTAACTTGACGGAAGATTTGGGATGCTTCTCGATGTGAGTGAGTTCAGTGTTAGGGTTAGAAGCAGAATAGATTAAGTCCTGAGGATAGGTGCCTCCAATGTTACTTGAAACTTTGAAGGAAAAGAATCCCCAGCTCTCAAAGGCTACTGTGTTTGAGAACGTACATACCAATGCTCCATGGGGAGGAGGTTCTTTCACATTCGCGAACCAAATGGATATCAATTATCGATTGCACAGCCATTATGTTAGGCAGATCAATAATTTGCTAGTCATTGTTGCGTTCTACTTTCTGGGTGATCGTCTTGCATGATGCGGAATGATAATTGACACTTGTCCTACACTAGATGAGGAGTTACTAGGTACACCGAAAATATCTCCACAATCTCAACTCTCTACGCTTTGACCATCCTTTTGTAGGTCGTCTTTATCATATCGTAATTAACAATTCTGATATTAGAACCTATATGATTGGCAGGCTCGTAGGGAATTGGATAAAATTGATTTGATTTGAATCCAAAGACCAGATTTAGGCCTCGTTATGAAATGCATCGCACATGCGTAGAAATTCAAGAAGGAAAATCCCTCTATATTTGGGCTCATGTCTTAACTATATTAAATTCCGAACAATTACGCCTTTCCCATTTTTACTAGTCATATAATATCACTAGGCTTAACATAGTGAAAGCTGATGCTGCTATTGTTATCTGTCGTGATAGATAGCTAAATAAGACACAGCCTTTGCGAATAGTTTTTACTCTTGCTCTTATAAGCTTTAAAAGAAGAAGGAATTGACCAGCCTCTGCTGTCCTAGAGATCAGGAAGTCCAATTAACCACGTCGAGCCCGTACCTACAGCCAGCTATTTCAGTACGACGGATATCTGCGGAGTGAGTCCAGTGGAGGTGCTTCGCCATCTCTGACATCCTGCCTAACTGATTCCCGGAAGAACTCCTCGATAAATCGCTCTTCCGCCTACACCTTGAATTGCCACTACTCTTCAGGTTCAAGTAGGATGGTTTCAAATGCTACAGCTTTGTCAGGCTCTGACGCATAGATTACATAGTGATGACTTTTTAAAAGCCCTCTGATCCATTCATCCCTCTTGGATTGCTCTATTCCAGAAATGTCATAGTAGCACAACTGAGAATTGTCAAATTCCTCAAAATGTTCATGGCCTGTTTTTTCCACGACCAGTCCCAACTTCATTCCTTCTATTGTTCCTGTGTCTCTTATCGTCCTGCCAACAAATCTGTATGGAGGTTTCATGCCTCTAGCGGCTTCTTCTCTTATACTTTTGAGTCTACCAAGTACATCAAGTTTATTTGTATCGGATCTTTCAATGCAAAAGGTACGCAAAGAGTTTGTCTGCTTGTATGAATCAATGTCAATTCCTTCTGCAGATAATCTTTCTTCAACCGTTTCAGGCTTATCAGAAGTAAAGAGAATGCAAGACTCCCCTTTTTGCAAACCATTTAAAAGATATCGAGCTATGATTAAATCTGCATACTTTTCGTTGTCATACAGTAGGA
>CAYWRR010000183.1:0-5020 GCA_964460425.1 uncultured Nitrososphaera sp. | reverse complement strand
GAATATGAAAAAAATGAAGTGTAACGTGACAATTAGATTGCATTGTAACGCGCTGCAATCTCTAGTATTTTAATAATATATACAATTAAGATCTTTGATATGAAAAAAATAGAGGTTGTAATACCAAATGAAAAATTAGCTAATACAAGTCAAATACTTCGAGAAGCAAACACGGGGGGAATGAGTTACTATAGGATTGAAGGAAGAGGAAGAACAAAAGCAGAACCTGTTGAGGCCGCAAGAGGAACGACACTAATTACTCCAGAATATATTCTGAGGACAAAGGTAGAGGTCATAGTTAGAGACGATCAGGTTGAAAATCTGATTAATAAGTTTGTTGATAGACTAGGTGATCAATTGGGTGGGAAAGTCTTTGTGACTGATGTACCCATAGCAGTAGACCTAACAACTAACAAGAGAGGAGAAGGCGCAATATAGCCGCAATTTAGCTTGATAACATGTTCTGATAGTGACAGATAAATAACCCAAATTATCCGATAGCATATAAAATTCGCCATGCAAATTCTTGCATTGTATTCAGATAAGTTATAAATGTGGCACATCAATCCCATTTGGCTATGAATAAAGACAAGGCTATGATCATGGCAACAACGATCTTGACTTCGTTTATTCTAGTATCTACAGGATTTGTAACGACAACCACTACGACAGACACGGAAGCACAACCAGGCAGTATGGCAACATTGCAAAACATCGATGCGACATACGCTATTAGTATAGTTCCTGGGGCAGCGCAAAGAGACAGTCCATTTCACTACTTTCCTCCTGCTGTAGCCATCCCTGTAGGAACTACGGTGGCGTGGTTCAACAATGATTTTGGACAACCCCATACAGTAACTAGTGGCAGTACTCCACGTGCTCCAGACACAGGAGCTTTATTTAACTCAGGACTTATGCCAGCGACAGCAAACTCATTCTTCCAATACACATTTGATAGTCCTGGTGACGTTTTGTACCATTGTGAAATACACCCATGGCGCATCGCCGTAGTATCAGCAAGTGACGCAATAGATAGACAGAATAACTTTGAACTTACATCAGGAGTAGGTCCAATGTGGAATATCTCCAAGGATTTCAGAACGCTCCTAAATATCAAACCCCTTACAGTACCCTTAGATAGAACAACACCCCTTACATACAACATCACGATTCTTGAAGATGGAGCAGATCAAGTATTTTCAGAATTATTTAATACAGCAGGCGAGGCACTTCCAATTGAATTAATCGTAGGAACTACCAATGAGACCAGATCCTACGGTCCAGACTTTAGTAGTACCGGCGCCTACCATATCGAAGGAGCCTTCTTGGATGGAGATGCTGATTATACAATAGTTGCCGACCTAGCTGCAGTAAATTCCGTACCACCCCAGAATCCAATTGCTAACGAATTTGCCTTAAGTACTGTGCAATAATTCATCACCGCCCAACCTAATTTTTTATTCATTTTTATCATCTAGGGTCTGGGTCAGTCATAAGTTGCCAAACTAGTAATTAAAATTACTACAATTGAGGCAGGTAATAAAGCCAGGAGCTTCAATACTAATTATCGACCGATCGAATAACCTTTCAGGTTAAAGAAAGTTATGGCACAGTATGAATCATAGCTGCGGTCATAGAATAAGCTAATATATGGAAAATGGGCAGCACTCAGAGATGAATCTTACTGCGAAATATGCTAGCAAAACTGCTATTACAGTTGAACCAACAAGCAACTTGAGCAAAGCTCGAGATACAATGCTTAGACACAATATAAGTAGGGTTATTGTAGTTGCGAACGATAGTCCTATTGGCATGGTCACTGAAAAGGGGATCGGAAGCTATCTGTTGAAGAATTCTAACGAACCACTTGACAAGATTATGATTTCAAAAACGATGAGAACTCCAATAGTTACCGTGAGGCTTGACACCAGTATTAATAGTTGTGCTAAGATGATGATTGATAATAATATAAGTTCACTCGTAATCACAGATGACAACTCATTGAAGATACTGACGAAAAGTGATCTTGTAAAGCTGTACGCTGAAAATTATGGAGGTAGATTCGCTGTTAGACAATTTATGACCAAAGAGGTTTCAACTATATCGCCGTCACATTCCTTACGTGAGGCACTTATTTTGATGGTCAAAAAGAAGATCTCTAGAGTAGTTGTTACTAGAGATAAAGAGATCGTTGGGATAATAACTTCTAGGGATCTCATGCCAATTACATCTTTTGTAGAAGGTGATGGTCTAGAGTCTCAGGATCTAGCAGGTATAGGGTATATTATGTTAGCAAGGGACGTAATGAAAAACCCTCTAACTATCAATAACAAAGCTGATTTAAGTGAGTCTGCACATATTATGTACGATAAAAGAATTAGTGGTATACCTGTTGTTGACTCAAGTAATCGGTTAGATGGTATTATAACTAAAACTGATATTGTTCGAGCGTTGATAGAAATCAATGAATAGGTTATATTTTAAGATCCGGAGCTTCTAACTCATTTTTAGGTTTTAATATTATTTATGCAAGTCCGCAATTTCTTCATTACTACCAAAGTCTATCTTCTTTTGAAATAGTAAATTCTTTTGTGGCTTGAGAATTAATGGGCAGTATTACAGGAAAAACTAACTCAGAATCTGGAATGAATCAACCATCCTTTCAAAGGTAGACAACTGGGTATTTAATAACATATCTAGTTTCTCTTTTTCCACACTTGATACCTGGTAGGCGACGCCATATCCAGTGTTATTTACCATAGCAAAATAACTTATTGTCTTGGAAAACGAGACATTCTGATCTGGCATAACAAAAGTAACTTTATGTGCCGGTAGCCCGGCTAGCATTGCTCCTTTGTCATAGTTTATCAATTCAAAACCAGGAACCTCCCTGAAGGGAGACACTCCTGCTCTAACAAACTGGTCAAGGACCATTATCTTGGGCTCTAGTGTGTCAACAGTAGCAGTAAAAATAAAAATGTTAGGAGGTTGCGATTCATCAATTTTACTAAAACTCACAGATCTTTCTGTTATATCTTGCTGCCAGTCTGAAGGATAACGCAGTTTGAGTCCTAGAAGAGGATCTTCATATAACGAAAGTCCTCCTGAATTCTCAGACGTTGGCTCCTCTTGAATACGTAAATAGGGAGACAACTCTTCAAACCCTGTCTTATCGTATGACGATGCGGACGCTTTACTACTTGTGATTCCTAAAAAAATGGGTAGCAAGAAGAGAACCAAGAATGAGACAGCTGGATAGTAAGAAACACTAGTCATCGTTAACGCAGGTACTACCAAATATTAAATATCAAACTACCTATTTATATTAATGAAATATTGAGACGAGAAACGTATGTGTGTTACCACCAATTAGAAGAAATATTTTGGTGTAGAATAAGTGACACAATCGTTGCATTTCTATTTTTGGTCCACATTTTCATATGATTAATGTATTAATAGATTCGAACCAATTCGTGCAGGGAATATTATTATACGACACGACTTGCTGTAGGTTGTGAAGGATGACGGTAGGTTGAAATAATCTTCTCAGGGTTTTGCTTCATATACGATGTTGAAAGGTGATTGTGTGACACGCCTAAATTGTTTAAACCCCCCGGCCATGACAACTTCTCGTATTTTCGCTTCTCCTGCTTGTGCTCCTAGGGCAGGACCATTGCATGCCATTGAACCAGGAACACATGCCATTGCTGAAGCAGCGTATAACAACCTGCCTACAGGATTGAAGTTGTCTTCGACCTTATCGTTAGCGAAGGGTTCTACGATCATTACTGTTCCCTTCTGCTTTAGCGACTTCAGGGCATGAGAAGCGGCGCCTACAGGATCTCCCAAATCATGTAGACAGTCGAAAAATGCAATAAGATCATACTTTTTGTCAGAATTAGCATAGAGCGGATAATCAGTAGCAGAAGAGATCTCAAAGCTAATTTGATCGGCTTTCAGCCCCTCCTCCTTTGCTAACTCTCTTGCTCTTTCTATGGAAGTAGGATGATTATCAAATCCAATAAACTTGGATCTAGGATACGCCTTTGCCATGATAACTGTTGAAACACCATGTCCACATCCAATATCTGCTATGACTGCTTTTTTGTTCTTTAGTCTTTCTTCTACTCTGCCATTATCAAGCGATGGTATCCATGAGGTTACTAGATTTGCACTATAACCAGGCTTAAAAAATCTTTCCGTTCCTATGAAAAGATCAGGATCGTGTTCCCCCCAAGCTAGACCTCTACCTGTTTTAAATGCCTCCATAATCTTTGATGCATCTTTAAAGTAAGACATCGTTCCTTGAAAGGCACCTATAGAATATACGAGACTGTTCTCATCTGCCAGAGCTAATGCATTTTCTATAGGTAACCAATACCTTTGAGTTTCAACATCGTACATAATATAACCACCAGCTGCTTGATTGGCTAACCATTCTCTTATGTTACGTTCTGCGGTTCCAGTTATATCAGCTAATTCCTGCGAGGTAATTGGTCTTCCTGCATTTTTCATAGCCTTATACAGTCCAAGTTTGTCGCCGATATATACTAAAACTGCGCTGTAGGCACCACCTAGATCAGCCAGTAGAACCTCCATAAAACGTTGAAGCTTCTTTTGATCGATGGTGTGATTCATATTCAGATTATTTTCCATATTTGATGTCTCATAGTGTGCCTATAGAGTTTTTCGTCACTCATGGACAACATGTTAATCTTTGCGTTAAGGCTGCGGTAGAGTGGATACATAAACGTTTAAATGATAGCATGTTAGCTGTCCACGGTTAATGAAATAGAAGTCTTGGACTCGTTCTAGATCCTTACAATATGTAAAATTAGGATCTATCCTAATGGCTTCATCAAATAACCTTATAGCTTCTTCATATGAACCTAATTCATATAGTACATTTCCTTTATTGTTTAGACCTTCTAAAGAGTTAGCTCAGCTGGGGATTATCCTCATAATATCAGATTGTGTATCAGATCCTATTGAATACGACTCACCTCTATGCGGCTTGATT
>CAYWRR010000182.1:0-5068 GCA_964460425.1 uncultured Nitrososphaera sp. | reverse complement strand
TCTGCATTTATCACATTTTCAGGTGGATTAAAGCAATCGCTGCCCTTTATCCTCATCTCTGTAGCTTCATATTTTATGTCCGCTCCTAGAGCTATGCAGCCGGCTAGGGTCGCTAAGGTATCGCGGGACATTAGTACGTGAGTTATTGTAGATCGCTGATGAGCAAGCGAGGCAATTGCTATTGCCCTGTGGCTATAGCTCTTGCTAGATGGGCAGCGCAGAGTTCCATTCAAAATAGATCTTCTTACTACTATGCTAGTCATTTATGATCTTCACATTCGCTTTCTCATTATTTACTTTGGAAACAATGATCTTCCCATCAAACTTCGAAAGTGCATCGACGATGGACTCAACTGCGTTTTCATATCCTACAGCAGCAATAGAGGGACCATTCCCAGATATACTAGCAGAAAGAGCCCCATGCTCCATGGCAGCCATTACAGGCGTATAACTAGATGAAAGTGCAGCCGAGGTAAGCACTCCGTTAAGTTTCATTGCCTTCCAGTATTGGCCAGACTCTGCAAACCTGAAGGCATCAATGAAGATGTCAGAGAGGTTCCTGAGCTTGCGTATGTCTCCTCTTGAAGTATTGCGGAGTAGGAGAATGATTGCATAAAGGTTCTCTGGTGCCCTCTCCTTCCGGATTAGATGTCTAGAGTAGTTGTCAGTTACAGTAAAACCGCCGAAGTAGCAGGCGCTAGCATCGTCGTATGCTCCCGTCAATGAGACTTTGGCTTCAAGCGAGCAACGGGTAGCCACTTCAAGTATTGCATAATCGTTAATGTCCTCTTCCCTTTCGATCTTACTACATGCAAGCGCAACAGCATTTGATACTGCACTGGAGCTCTTGAGCCCGTACCCAATTGGAATCTCGGAGTCGACTCTTATACTTATCAAATTAGTTTCACGGATTTGTTTTGGTATTGTCTTTTGAATGATATTTTTCATTAGCCTATCACCATTCCTGCCTGTGATAAACCTAAGGCCATGTCCCTTTTGAAGTTCAACTTCGGCTATAACCCTAAGTGATATACCAAGTGCAGATCCCTTTCCAGTGGCTATGGCGTTCACTATTGAAATCGCTCCATGCACTATCGCCCTTGCCTTCCGGGTTGCAGTCATTTTGGTTCACCAAAGATACCCAGCAGGTTCTTTTTCATAGCATCCCTAGGAGCAGACAATCCAGTCCATATCTCAAATGCCTTCGCACCCTGCTCGATAAGCATTTCATAGCCGTATACAATGCTTGCCTTTGCATATTTGGCATTTTCGATCAGGTCGGTTACTAGCGGACGGTAAACAATGTCGTAGACTAGACTTCCCTTCTGTATATGCTCGTAATCGATTACGCTTGATTCATTATTCATTCCTAAAGTTGTCGCGTTAACTATCAAATCGCATGCAGGCGAAGAGTCCTGTGCCTTGTCAAGTGGGACCACATCGCACTTCATCCCAAGGCCAACTGCTAGGTTGGCAAGTTCGTTTGCTCGCTGCATGTCACGATTTGCAATTACTAGCTTAGCTATACCATCCTGTTCTGCAAGCGCAACCACTACTGCTCGTGCGGCCCCACCAGACCCAAGGAGGAGCACATGCATATCCCGAAAATCAACTTGGCGCCTGCGCAATGGTTCAATAAAGCCATAGACATCAGTATTGTATCCTCTAAATATTCCCTCTACATTGTTAACTGTGTTTACTGCTGCTGCCTTTTTTGCAGTAGATTCGAGCTCGTCAAGGTATCTCATCACTCGAGTCTTATGTGGCGTAGTAACATTGAATCCAGCAATGTTTATGCTGCGCAAGGACTCAATTGACTCTTTGAGCTCAACCTCTGGAACCCTAAATGCAATATAGGTGCAGTTGAGGCCTTTTGCTGCAAAAGCTGCATTGTGCATCGCGGGCGATAGTGAGTGATGGATCGGATCGCCTATAATGCAATAAGTCTTGGTCGAAAACTGCATTGTATGTATGATGCAAATGTTATTAGCCTTTCACATATATACCATGGAAGAAGTCACTGTAAGGAATTCAGATTAGGTTGAATTGTCAGCCTTTCTAGTAGAAATATGAGTAGTGCACCATATCCTCGCATATGTGTGCCTGAATCGCATATGTGTGCCTGAATCGCATATGTGTGCCTGAATATTCATCTTATGTGTGTACTGTTCAACAACTGTTGAGGAAATGCTAGAGCCCATGTACAGATTTTTACATCTTACCAACTCCCATCTTATCGTACAACTTCTTCATCTGTTGTAGCGTTAATTGTCCGGGTGCCAGCGATTTCTCGAGGCTTGCATAAGTAAAGGGGGCGTTGCCAATCACAGTGCACAATAGCCTTGATATCACCCCTGCGTCACCCATAGCAAAAAAGATAGGGGATAACCCTATGGCTGTCTCGTACAACTCTAGCACCCTCAACGAATCTTCGATGCTATGTGCTGTAGTCACGATCTTGACGTGGTTGCTGTATGTCCTCATCTCTGAAAGAATGTCGGCGATAATGTCACTCGGCGGGGTTTTTTCAAAATCATGCCATGACACAAGGAACGGGCTCTTCTTCTCCTCTAGAAAGTCTGCGAAGTCGCCGCTTCTTTTAAGCGTATCAAGCTCTACATCAAGCAGCATAGGTTCTTGCTCCGATAGCCTGTACAGCCAGTGCAAGCGATTTTCTTCGCTGCTGGCAAACATTCCTCCCTCACCTCTAGATCTCAGAGTAAAGACTGTTCTCTCCTTTATGCCCCTTGCAGCTTGTAGGGCCTGCGCTAAGAGGTCAGGATTTAGAAAGTCAAACCGGATTTCTACATAATCGGCTCCTAGGGCAAAGGCACGATCTGCTTCTCTTAAAATTGAATTTACATCTTCCGGTGCTATGGATACGCAGATCCTAGCGGCCAATTCACTGGCTATGCATTTAGGTAGAATTAATTGTTTGTCTTATCCTACGCCTGCAGGTGGTGAGCTGTGTGAGCCATGATCTATCCTCTTATGCGCTTCAAGAACTTCTGCTGAGTCGAAAACTCTGCCACAAATCTTACAGCGGTGCTGCCTGGGACCTTCGGACCCAGCGGTTGCAGCTGACATGAATAAGTTTAGCCATCACGCCTTATTAAGAGTGTGATATGACTAGCAAACGAGGTCCCTTTAATCAGTATTTTGAGCTCGAGTGTATTACTTTCCTTCTGTCTTTTTATCGAGTCTGAGTCAAGCTGACCTCGCATTGATAGCGCTTAAGCTTCTAGGAAAAATATCCATTGCTCCCATAATGATGGTGTTTGACATGAAGTATCTACTCCTACATCTCAGGGCATATTAGTACAGTGAGAAGGGATTTTTCTCCAATTAGCTACAAGAGCCTCATTTCGTATATGAACAGCCTCCGTTTCTATCCTAGATTTCGCTAGTTCAACGTACTCATTTACCAAATCGATGCCAATGTAGCGTCGTCCAAAGTGATGGGCTACCTTTGTAGTCTGCCCACTTCCGTTGAAAGGATCCAGTATTAGGTCATTCTCGTACGAATACAATTTCATCAGCCTATAAGGGATTTCTTCTGGGAAAGGGCATGGATGATCGATGCATCCAGGAGGCACTGGAGCAATATGCCAAACTGAGTTGGCAATTTCCCTTGTCCATTCTTCATGGGTAGCCGGAAGAATCTCTATCCTCTTGGTTCTTCCGCTGTTGACATCTCCCTTGCGTAAGATCAGAATGAATTCATGCATGATGTTTGCACGGTAGTACTTAGGGTAGGGATGGATGATGAAGGATCCGTACCGATTTGTACCACCAGTCACTTTGTGCCAAATTATCTCCTCATGAAGGTTCCATTTTCCAAAGGGCTGTACAAGCCTTGAGAGCAATATGTGAGGTAAGGGTACTATTGTTCCGTTAACAACTTCATTTGCTATGACAATGCAGCAGTAGCCGCCTTCCTTTGTCACACGATAAACCTGATCACCAAAGATATCTGTCATGTCATTTAGATAGTCATTAGTATTCAAGTTTAGCTTACCTCGGTAATAGGCGCCACTCCGTGATGCATGAATATCGTAGTCGATCGCGTTTCTATACGGTGGCGAAGTTACCGTCAACTGGACAGAATTTGCAGGTAGTCGGTGCATGACGTCCTTACAATTGCCGACAGCTATTTGGTTGGTGATTTCTTCTTGGACAAGCATGACTAAATACTGTGTGCATGCTTCAGTGATTCGTCCAAAGCCTCTATACTTTAAATTAATAAACAACTGACTAAAAAGAAACTATGCCTTCAGCTCACAAAAATGAGCTCGAGCAACGAGAATTCTACCAATTTTTTGCTAAGGACAGCACTTATAATCTCTACAATAAGAAGGGATGTGTTTGTCCGTTAGTGGAATATTAAGGCATTTTTGTTATGTCCTTTCTTGATACCAAATGAATACGCATATGTTTAAGGAACAGGCCCCAATAGTGCTTTATTCAACTGCATTTGTTATTTTCTTGCTAAGACTTTACTTGCCAGGCATCAGTTAACACTCCACTTTGCAGCATAAGTTTACTTTTCAGCTCGATGATCGGCTCTGTTAACTTAAGCACCACCACCTTCTATCAGAAACATCGCAAACCTTGCCCTCTCACAGCCACATATTCTGATACATAAGGAACATTTTCAACCAATTCCATACATATGCTTCCTGTCACAATAGGTTTTCTACATGGAAAATGTCATCAAAAAACTCTTCAGTTCTATCCTTGATATGCTGCTGGATGAACCTTTCCATGATGTTCTTCAGTTTTCTGTCATAAACATGATGAGGTAGTCTCAACCATTTGCAAGCATTATTTTGTACCATTGAGCGCCATATCTGTGAACACTCTTTTTTTATATAATATCCATATATGTCGTAATAGTAGTTGTTATTTGAAGAACTGCTGGTAAGAAACAAATATTGTCCTTTCTCTCTCGATAAGTAGATCATCATAAGACATGACTTCGGGTGGGGTTCGTAGAACATCCATAGACAATGGACTCATCTGGAAAGTAATTTGATACGCTAATCTCTCTCTCACATCTCACCAACTA
>CAYWRR010000181.1:0-5105 GCA_964460425.1 uncultured Nitrososphaera sp. | reverse complement strand
AAGAAAACAGAAAATATAGCTTTAAAGTAAGGGAATTTGGCTTAAGTTAACAGAGCCCGCAATCAGGATCTAAAGTTATGTTTTTAGATATCTTCACCTGAGATCTCTTTTTCCCTCTATGATCCCCCAGATATCATGGTGTCATGGGTTTGAAAGAATTTGAAGCTGTGACTCGCACATATAATAATTCAAGGAAGCGAAGAATCTACTTCCGCTATCATGCATATATCTGCGCCAAGATAACCTCAAATTCACGCTCAACTTCAAGAAGGCGAAGGTAGTGAAGAAGATGGTGAAGATACTTTTTGTGTGTATCTAGTTAGGTATGGGCTTGAATTTCTAGGTAAGATACACTACAATCTTTAAGATCAAAGGTTATGTTTTTAATTAGTATCTCTATCTATTAGAAAATGCTAAAGCTCTATAAAATATCCAAACGGTTTAGTAACTGAATTGCATACTGTTGCTAACAACTGCGTATACCTTCTGGAATCATAGGTAGTCTTTTCACTTATCATCGCAACAGGAATAGCTCTCTTTCTGGAATTCTTCCTATAATAGTCAGTGATAACATACTGCAATATATGACCTGCCCGCATAGATTTTCCCTCATCTTTTAGTTGGTAGATTGCAGCAGTTTCAGCAGTGTTGGCAGTGTAAGCATTAGAATCCTTGGATAGCATCTTTGTAAAGATCAGATCAACTAACGGAACTCTACCTTCCTTCAGCTGTTGTTTATATTTCTGGAATGTATTGTTTACTTCCGGCATCAGTGCTTTGACCTCTTTAACGTCGTTACCTTTAGCCATTACCTCCAGTATTTCTCTTTGGAATCTGGAGAAATATGCAGGTGTGTCACGCCTTCTTGTTTCTATCCCGCGGTCTTTTATTGTTCCATCTTGGTAGCATCCAAAGTACCTGTTAGGCACTCCAACCTTTGGATTGCTTTTGCTTGACAAAAATGCTATCCACTTATATTCACCTTCATATGAGATCTCAAAATTTGTAGCTTTTTCAATTTCTTCTTTTAACTTCATGTACTTCTGCTGGCGATGATATGTCATATCTAGCTTCTTCTTCTTTACAAATAGCGAGTCAATTATGAGGTGAAGAACATCATATTCTAGTCCTTCTGCGGTTTTGCGAGCCTCATTTGCAATGAAGCGTGCCCAGGCACATATCGCTATATGTGAGTCTATTAACCCAAAGTGAGAATGTGCATGTCCCTGGTATCCAAAGCTTACGTGACCTATTGTTCTTAATATGCTCTGCCTTGAATCAAAGATCGCCCAGCTTTTGTCATCTGTTGCCAGCTTTCTGAAGTGTTTGTACTCCTTTCTATTCTGCAATGGTACTTCTAGCGATTCGGCAACAAGCCCTTTTCGTTTTTCGCAAACCCGATATCCAAGTTCGGGTACAATGTTTTTGGAATTGGGGCAGCAGTCGCAGTTAATTGTATCTGCACCCACATTCATCTTGGTGATTATCGAAGGATACAATGATACAAAGTCAAATTCAGCGATCTTCTCATGAACCCCCACTTGGGGCTCCCTGATAAGGCCGCCCCGGTCGGCTACCATCAGTTCTTTGATTGTCTTGACCTTCTCTAAGCTGGCAGGTTTCCAAGGTACGAGCAATTTCCTCTTATGTGCAATGTAGAATTGCATGCTTGTCAACGCTCGCCCGATTGTTGACCTAGAAACAGAGTGCAGTGGCATCCTACAAACTCGGGCTAATTCGTATAGTCCGTGGAGAGAAGATGAATCACGAATTAGGCTGTTGCTTGTATCTATGTGAATACGCCCGAAAAGCACGGCGCTGGAAGCCCTGTAATGGATCCGTCCATAGGAAAAGTAGGTTACTCCTACCCCTTCTTTTGGACATGCCAAAATAGGTACCGATTCCCTGCTCAGTACCAGCTGCTGCATCTGGCTATTCTTTTCCGCTCGTGCTGCCAGGTAGGGGAACATCCATTCATCGCCATCCCTAGTGAAAATAAAATCTGGGTCGACGCTTGCTGTCTGCCTCATTAATTCATAGAGTGCATCTTCCTCGGACTGTTCTTGGATCTCGATACTTTCTTCATTTTCATTTTCTAGCTTTATTGTGATTGTGTCTATTTTGTCAGTGAACGAGGGGAGTAGGCTGCCTCCCTGTTTTGTTGTGACGTCAACGCTGACAATTTTGAATTCTAGAAGGTGGTAATTTGTGAATCTGACATTATCATTTAATAGCCATTCGAGCTTGCCGTCCTTGCATATATCCACTTTGCATTTGGCAAGAGGAAATAGATCGTATTCATAGAAGTAGGCTTGTGCAGGAAGTATGTCGACATTGTAAATCCTGAATCTGTCGTGTGCATCAATATCCTCTATTGCATTAGCCAGCGATGTAGCATTGTTCGCATTCGCTAATATGAGCTGCAATACTGTGCTCTGTTCATGATCTCTAATCCTTTCATACCTTGAAACAAATTCATAACTCTTGATGTAATGTTGGACTGCTCTATTTTCTGCTAATATCTTGAGCTCTGTTTTGCTATCAGAGCCTACATATATTGAAGGCGTCCAGCTCTTGTCTTCCAGTCTGTTGATAGTACGACCATCTTCATCCTTAATCCAGAAAACCATCCTGTCCTTCATAGGATAAGCATCAAACAGCCATCCAGAAACTGTCAAAACTGCTGTTTTCTCTCCTCCCCTTCATTTCTGAGCTTTTCTATTGCCTGCTTCAATTCCTTTATGATAAGGTGTTGCTTGAATAGTAGGGTCATGATCACAGCTTCTTCCGGAAATGGCTCTCCTTTGGCATTGATTGCTTCTGCATACCTGTAGCAGAGTCTGAGCATCTCTTCGAATTCCTTTCGTTCCTCCCCGCGCAGCATGTCTGCATAACCTTCGTATGACTTGATAATCTGTGTCAGGATGTCGTCGTTTGGATTCAGTGACAAGCTATGTACTATCTCTGCTCTCTCATTACTTCTACCAGCTGGGCAATTTTCATAAGTTCCATATAGTGATGGAAAAGTATGCTCATGAAAATAGGGTGTATCCTTACTAAGCTGACAACTCCGGAACAAGCAGAGATATACAGCTGTGGAATACCAAACATATCGTCAAAGTCTTTTCTTTCACCATCGTCAAGGTGTTTTCTGTAATCTCTCCACTCAGATTCCTCCTCCGCTAGAGCTAATCTAAAAGAAGGTATGGTTCTTCCCAAGCTCTTTTCACCGGCTAAGCTGAGCAGTTGTTGCTGTTGTTGCTGCTGCAGCTAGTCGCAATTGATTCAGTGGTGGCGTGCCTTCAATCTTCCAGTGGCAGGAATAGCAGAATCCACACTTGGTACAGACGTGTGGAGTCCGTTTATTACAGTCATTACAAACTCTGTAAACGTGGGTAGCTTGAGCTAGGAAGTCATGTCTACGTCGCATAATGAAGGCTCATTTCAGCTTTTAGATAAACTGGAGCTCACCTTGAGGAGAGGGGGGGGAGAGGAGGTCTTCAAGGTGCCTTTTCCTTTATTAAGTGCCATCTTTCAAAATGTTGAATCTTATGCAGATCATCAGCCATCAGTATCTCTGCTCTGCTTGCGGCTCTGTCCTTAAGGAAACTGCAGAATATATCGAAATTCACTCGTTGGGAGAAGAAGAAGTATGCCCACATTGTGGCTCTATGCTGGCTGAGAGCCTTACAAGAAGGTCTATTCGTCCTCAAGTCATCACCCTGCCAAAGATTCAAACCGCTGATACTCTGCTGCTGCGGAAGAAATTAAGATTTGATATCCCTCAGATAGATTCCTTCATCGGGCTTGCTGCTACAGATTTGTGCTGCATTTCCGGGTATGGAGCAAACCTGCTGCTTACAAGAATGTGCGTAAGGTCGCTGTTGCCTGAAAGGTACGGCGGCCTAAATTCACCTTATGTCATGGTTGCAGATACAGGGAATCATACTGATGTGTATAGTACAGTTAATTTTGCAAGGCAGTATGGAATGAGCAAGGAAGATGTCGCAGATAGGATATTTGTAATCCGGGCATTTACGGTACATCAGGTAAGGCGACTATTGTCAGTCGAACTACCAAAGATTGTTCAGAAATATCAGATTAAGAGTATCATTGTTCCTGGCTTGCTAGATTCGTTTGATGAGGATCCTAACAACATGAGAATGAAAGATGTAAAGAGAGAAATCGCGAAAATAACCCAAGCTATAAGCGAACTATCAACCAAAGTAGTGGTTATGACATCAGTTGAACAAGGAGGCATGCATTCAGAATCAATTTTGTGCACATTCAAAAAACATATCAATATAGTTCAAAAAGAAAAACATGGTACATTGAAAGTAGAAATTTATAATCAGGGCGACGGCAAGGTTGTCAACCTTAAAGAAAGGGAGCTTAAGATCATATCTAAAAGGTAGCGTACAGTATGGCCCTGGATAGCCAATAGGTAAATACCTCCACGAGCTCCGACATCTCCACCTGAAGAAGCAATAATCTACGCTCAGACTAGCAAGAGTGTGGAGATAGTAGAGATATTTTTCCATTATATAGCAGAAGGGATGCAATTGAAATTCTGGGCTATGGCAGCGAAAGAATTGAATCAGAGATATCTCTGATATAGCTCAGCAATAAGAGAAGAAATGTGGAAGAATTTCCAGCAAGAAGACTACATTACATAAATGGCAAGAACATAAAAATCAAGAAAAAATGAGAAATTAGAGATGTCTATCTGGCAGGAGTTGTGACATTATTGCCGTGCCTATTTTTATAGTCCTTGCTACTCCCAATGCAAGCACCCACAGTCCAAAGATCACACCTAGTATTGGACCGGAGCCATACTATGTCCATGCTTGATCAAGTGCAATTTTCCTGAAGCTTTTGAACCACTATCAAGACAGAAATTTGGCTGCATAAAAAGAAAGATAACCAAGGGGCAATCAAGAAGATACACAATTCTTTGGGACGTATATGAAAATCTAGTTACTGAGCCTCTTAGATGTTCTATGTTATCAACCAGCATCATCAAGAGTGACCAAATGCTCAAAATAGATGCGCGGATATATTATTACAATTTACTATAAGAAGATATGACTAGCTATTCCACTGAT
>CAYWRR010000180.1:4830-5112 GCA_964460425.1 uncultured Nitrososphaera sp. | reverse complement strand
CCATCCAAACTTACGGCGGATAGATATTCCTGCTGTTGCGACAAATGCAATTACGCCTGAAATCGTCAGAAGGATCCCAAAAAGGTAGGAGTTCTCATTAATAGAATTCTGCAATTCAGAATTGAGATTCGTAAGGTCAGGATCGGTTCGGAAATCATCAATTGAAAAGTATGAAATAAGTCCGATGCTCAAGTAAACAAATCCGATAACTCCGAAAATAATAGATAATATCTTCAACCCTCTATCCCACCATTTTGAAGTTGAGCTTTTGACTCTGATAGC
>CAYWRR010000180.1:0-4820 GCA_964460425.1 uncultured Nitrososphaera sp. | reverse complement strand
ATACTCGGGCAAGAATATACAGAACAATAGTAGAAATAATGACTGTGATAAAAACTTCATAGAATAACAGTTCTTCAGAGAATAGAAACCATTCAGCGATATAATCTGAAATTGCAGTCAGTGCACCAAGGTATACTAGAACTAGAAGCCAGCCAGTCCAGCCAAGCTTTGTTACAATAGTAGACACACACTTCTCGAATGCAATTCCGATAGAAAAATCTTGCAGATGTATCTCGTATTAGGCTTGTGAGCGGAATAGTGTAGATGTTCCCAAATGTACAGTATATCAGGTGTGAACTAACCTAGATTCCAGACATTCTGTCAGACAATTGTTAAAATCAAGCACAAATTAATGCCGTAGCTGTACAACAGGAAAAGATGGACAGGGTGGGATTTGAACCCACAACCTCAGCTTAGCAGCAGCTTTCTAAGGCAGCTCTATCCTCCATAAAGAGGCATGTATTGAAAGACAAATGCTACGGAATACTTAACCCAGCTTTTCAACGACCTTTACAATTTCTTCTTCAGTAAATGCCTTTAATGTAGTAGTCCTAGTATTGCCAAGACTACCAACCCTTAGCCCAAACTCCATTGCTGCCTCGTCGTTAGGAGCCTCCAAGATACCGATTCCATCATATTTGCCAAATGTCCAATATACTGTAAATTTGCAGCCTAACTTTTCTGCCTCACTTTTTTCTGCCTCCGCACGTCTTGTAGTATCCTTAACATTTCTTATTCCTTGATCTGTAAACCGCATCAACATGATATAGTGTTGTGCCATATGTACTAAAGAAAGAACCCACCGCTGAACTTTACCTTTTCGGTAGTATCTTCAATTGTCATTATTATTTGAAATTAGTGAAAGACCTTTGCTGTTGAATTCGTCCTACAATTATTAAAATTGAACTCAAATTAATGCCGTAGCTGTACAACAGGAAAAGATGGACCGGGTGGGATTTGAAGCCACGACCTCAGCTGCATCTGCTGCTTTCTCGATCTGCTGTCTATCTAAAACCTAAAAGAGTGGCGGCAGCTAATCAAATTTCAAACTAGCTCGATAGTTTAACCCCAAGTCATAATAGATGAAATGACTATTTTATTTCATGGAAAAGGAAATTTCCACAGAAATAGAAATCAATGCTCCGCCAAGTCGAGTTTGGTAGATCTTAACAGATTTTAAAAATTATCAGACTTGGAACCCATTTATCAAGAAGATAAGCGGCATACCTGCAAGAAATGAGAAACTTGAAGTACACATGTCTGATCCTCGAGGTGGGACGATGGTATTCGCACCTTATGTATTAGTAGTAGAAAAGGATAGACAGCTTAGGTGGCTTGGCAGGTCGGAAGGCGATGCATTTAATTGTGAACATTGTTTCCTAATAGAGCCAATTGAAAACAATAATAACAAAGTACGCTTCACGCAAAGTGAAAAATTTACAGGTTCAATGGTTGCTTCGCTTGAAGGATGGCTAGATACTGCTGTCAAGCAGAATTTTGAAGACATGAATAGAGCACTAAAGCAAAGAGCAGAAAACCAATAGCTGTCATGGCTAACTATAATGTTTGCACCAAAGAATCTAGTATAAATTACTTGGTGCAGTAACTATAGCAGGGTTTATAATAAATCCAGTTCATACACAAAAACATCTGAGGGAAGAGAAGAAGAGGACATGATACGACGAGGATATATTATCTTGATTATAGGTGGAGCGTTATTTATTGCAGGAATAATAATAGCTGCTGTATGGGCTATTCCCTTTGCTAGCACATTTCTACAAAATAATACTCTTATCAACCAAGTATCAATACAACCTGGCAGATCAGTTGAAGCAACAACTCAGGTAGCAGATGTCTCAAGACCCGTAACTGTAGCAATACATATTGAAAGATCAGAAGGAGTAGTAAGATTGATTGAAACCGTCAAAGATCAATCTGGGAATGTTGTAAGCAACAATGAGTTCTCTGCAAACCTGTTTACTACATTTCGACCACAAAACACTGGCAATCATATTCTTAACATCACAAACGCTGGAGCAGCACCGGTTACAATTAACGCAATGTTTGGCTATTTGCCGTTCATAACGGCTCCTGCTTCTACTTCAGATAGGGGTGGTGGTCAGCCAATACCTGGTGTAGATCTCAGTAGCTTATCCATAGTCATTACTGGTGGGGTGCTAACTGCAATAGGCTTCTTCACAATCATTGCAGGAATAGTAATAGTTGTAATAGATAGCCAAAAAAGAAGAGAAGGACGAGGACAGAATGGTAGTAGCAGCGTAACAGAAGATAGTGGCATCACATACAGAAAGGATTGATAAGGATCCTTAATACTATCCTGCTGATTAGCAAGAATGAGCAGGTCTACCATTCTCATGTTAGCATTGTGAGACTTCTGTCCGACATCTGCCTAAATTGAACTCAAAACAATACCGTAGTTACATCACAGAAAAGAAGTGGACCGGGTGGGATTTGAACCCACGACCTCAGCAATGCCACGAGATTGATATCCCTTGTAGAGTTGATACCTCATTTCCTTTTATAGTCCCACCATTGATGTTCATTCATATCGGAGACTGCGATGTCAAATAACCTTAAGAATATAGAAATAAATGGACGGCATTTGCATTATGTAGACCAAGGACACGGTCAGCCAGTAATCTTTATTCACGGTGGACTAGATGATTATCGATGCTGGCAATATCAGGTTGATTCTCTCTCAAGCAAAGAATATCGTGTCATATCGTACAGTAGAAGATTTGCATATCCTAACAAATGGGTTGGCAATGTTACTCAAGACAATACTGTGGAAGATAATGCTAAAGATTTAGCTGAGCTGATAAGAAAGCTAGACCTTGCACCAGCACATTTGGTTGGAGCTTCATATGGTGCGTTTATTACATTATACTGTGCCTCTAGGAATCCAGAATTAGCTAAGACAATGGTACTTAATGAACCTCCAATCTTTCAATTCCTTGCAAGGAGCCCCATTAAGGAGGATGTTGCGTTGCTTGAGAGGTTCATAACTCGTGTCCAGCTACCTAGCCAAGATGCATTCAGAAGAGGAGATTTTGGAAAAGGGGTACAAGTCTTTATGGACGCAATCATGAATATGGATAACTTTTTTGAGAAGCTTTCTGAGGAAGTAAAAGAATATCTTTTGGATAATGCAAAAAGCCTCGAAAGCGAATTAGAATCTGCAATGTCAACATCCTTTACTACTGAAGAAGTTAAACAGTTAACTACAATTCCCACGCTTCAAGTAAAGGGAGAACTTAGTCCCAAATTATTTCTTAGGATAGTAGATATACTTTCTGACAATATGCCAAATAATACAGAGCAGATTGTTATTCCTAATGTAAGCCACGATGATTTCAAATCTAGCGACTTCTTTACCTTAAAGGTAATGGAATTTTATGCGAGGCAGGATTAGTTAAAGTGGTTGTTAGCTATGCTTTCGTGTTGCAAATAGATAATAACAATTACTAGTATAACTACAGATGCTGTTTGTACATGGAATAATATATTGCTGATGCTTGGCTACAATAGCGCATTGCTGCTTATTTTGTCGGACAATACCCTAAAACCAACCTCAATTTAATACCGTATTCTACTAGATAGATAAAAGTGGACCGGGTGGGATTTGAACCCACGACCTCAGCAACACTTTCTACAATATGTTATGTGCCATTAGTGGAAAGAAGCTCTTGTTCAAATCCCATCCTGTACCCTCTTTTCCTTGCATGCGCTGCAGCATTCTATTGTACCGTCAAGCTATAGCAATTACGAAGCAAACCATTTCTATGTTCGGAGATTTTGCTTCTCAATTGAGACAAGCTAGCCCTAAGAAAGATTGTAGAATGATTTCAGAGTAGACATTCATAGTCACTCTCCATTTCTAATAGCATTTCAATCTTACTCATGTCTTAAGTGCATTTCATTATACTATTCTTTACTCCCCTTTTTTTTCTATGAATGGATGCATGTCAGTATGTCATCATCATCGACAAAACGACAACAAGAACATACTACGAACACAGAGCAACAGAATCAAGCAACTATACGCTCAATTGACGAGACAAAGAATAACATTCATCAAGCAATACAGGAACTAAGGAGTGAGACTCCGAGGTATTCTCAAGCAATTACGGATTTTCAAACCCAGACAGTAGATACAACACAAGAGATTGCAGATAACTTTTTGGACTCGCAAAAAGAGGTCATCAATTCATTTCAGTCTGCATGGACTCCTGTGGCACAGAGAACACCAACCAACATAATGGGAACGACGCTTTTCTTCTCACCACAACAAATAGCTGACATTTATGCCAGAACAATTGGAACCATGACAGAAG
Organism: uncultured Nitrososphaera sp.; assembly: GCA_964460425.1. Classification (GTDB taxonomy): domain Archaea; phylum Thermoproteota; class Nitrososphaeria; order Nitrososphaerales; family Nitrososphaeraceae; genus Nitrososphaera. The sequence goes on along the minus strand of CAYWRR010000180.1, from coordinate 465 downwards.
CTTATGTAACATCTACACGCATGGCTACCAACGTGCTATTTGCGGGATTAGAGGCTACTAGAGCTACTACCAATTACACCAGACAGAACGCAAAGGAAGCAGCACGCATTACTTCACACACAGCTAGGACATTTGTCCAGAACGCAAAAGAAACAGTTCAAGTGCAGTAAGAAGAACAACTACTACTACTACTAGTAGCATCAGCAACGGCTCTGCTGTACAACTACGATAAGTGCTACTAGCTCCCATCTTCTATTCTCTTTTTCTTTCTCTCCTTTCTTATTTACTTCTTAACTAAAATTATTTAGTGCTACAGTGAAACCTTAAGGGTTATGTATTGCTGCTGGATTTGTCCGACAACTATCAAAATTAGACCCAAACCAATACCGTAGTTTCCTCACAGAAAGAAATGGACCGGGTGGGATTTGAACCCACGACCTCAGCAATGCCAATGCCGTATCCTAC
>CAYWRR010000179.1:0-5127 GCA_964460425.1 uncultured Nitrososphaera sp. | reverse complement strand
AATCCATAGTAGCCCCATGATTTTCGAAAACATACCATTTATGAGATGAGTTCTACACACATATACACACGCAAATATCTGTCTACTATTCAGAACTATAATATGGTGATTGCAAGTAGATCAGCATTTCTGGCAGAGCAAGTCAAGTGGTGTGTGATCGTCGATAATCTCTTAATGATGCCGTTGTTATCTTGATAGTATTGTTGAGTATTTCTTGCGCAATATATGAGAAGGAATAGGGGGCTGAAATTGTGACTCCCCTTTTCGCTGAAGAATCGCTTGCAAGCAAAATGGTTAAGTGAAAATAGTCAGAAAATCCTCAATTGTTATTTCATCCAATGAAGACAAGAAATAATAAAAATATATAATTTGTCAATCCTTCTGAAGGTTCTTTACAGTTACTACCTCTATGACTATGATGTTCAATGGTAAAAAATTCACAAGCATATGCTTTGGCAGGACATACAACACATACATTATACAAATTGATGTGATTTCGGCATGAGTATATAGCCACCCATTTCAAAAAATTGGGTGCACACATGTAGTAGTTTACAAGACTATAACTTAAACAGGTCAGTATAAGAAAGAGCAATGTTTAAAATCCAAATAGCACTGCCAAATAGATGAATTTGGTTTTTGTAGCTAGGAGCAAGTCACCAGATGAATGGAAGGCTGTGGCCTCTGCAATCTCGACCCTTGTAGACGAGGCGACTTTTGAAGCTGCGGCAGAAGGCATCTCTTTTAGAGGTATGGATCCCTCGCACATTGCTCTTATAGATATTCATTGGCCCAACCACGCATTTGAAAAGTATGAATGCGACAGCTTGGTAAAATTCGGAATCAGAGTCGACGAATTTTCAAAGCTGATAAAAAGGGCGGACAAGAAGGACGCAGTTGAAATCAGCATTGGCGACGATAGCATGCTGCATCTAAAAATGTCAAATAGTTACAAGCGGGAATATAAGAGCCGCCTGATAGAGAGCTCAGCAAGCTCCACCCCCCTGCCGAAGCTCAACTTTAACTCCAAAGCTGTATTCACAGCTATAGCCTTTGACAAAGTGTTGTCTGATGTTCAGGTGGTCTCTGAATACATCTCTATTGAATCAAAAGCAGACAGGATAACTTTCTCTGGGAGAGGGGACTCCGGCGAGGCTGACGTTACTCTTGAGGCAGGCAGTGAAGGGCTTGAGGAGCTTGAGGCCAAGGAAGAAAGCAAGGCTACATACAGCATTGACTATTTGTCTAAGATAACCCGGGCTGTCGTATCAATGGGTGGTTCAGTGACAGCTGAGTATTCAAGTAAAATGCCACTCAGGCTTGAGTTCAAGATAGCAAATGTAGGAAGGATCCATTTCTATTTAGCACCTAGAATTCAGGATTAGAACACATATGCGCCTGGTAATGAAGTTTGGGGGAACTGCGGTAGACTCCTCAGATAAAGTAAGACATGTTGCACAGTTGGTACAATCCTATAAGAAAGACAATGAAATAGTGTGTGTGGTTTCTGCGGTTCGAGGCATGACTGATAGCCTGCTCTCGATAGCAGACAGCGTCAAGCGAGGAGATAAGACGTCGCTAGATGAGTTCGTGAAAAAGTGTACCGATACTCACATGCAAATTACAGAGGGTGCGATTTCAGACAAAAAATTGAAAAGCGAGGCGCTAGCTACCGTCAGGAAGATAATCAGTGAGCTGGAAGATATACTTGGCGGTATTGTGCTATTAGGAGAAGTCACCACAAAATCACTTGACTACCTGATGTCATTTGGCGAGCGCCTCTCCACTCCTATAGTGTCCTTTGCTCTACAGGACCTTGGGATGAAGTCAGAACACCTTACAGGTAAGGAGGCAGGCATATTCACCGATAGCAACTTTGGTGAGGCTCGACCCCTAATGGACACAACAAAGCTTAAGGTGGGCCATAAGCTTGAGGCCATGCTCAAGCAGGATATTGTGCCTGTGGTAACTGGATTTATTGGCGCCGATCAGTATGGCAATATCACCACTATTGGACGAGGCGGATCTGACTACACTGCTACGATAATAGCTGTAAGTATAGATGCTGAAGAAGTGTGGTTGTGGAGCGATGTAGATGGGCTAATGACAGCGGACCCCAAGCTGGTCATGAATGCTAAAGTGCTCAAGGAAGTGTCATTTTCTGAAGCGATAGAGATGGCGCTCTTTGGGGCAAAATACATGCACCCGCGCGCTCTTGAGCCAGTCATTGATACCAAGATTCCGATAAGAATCCTCAATACATTTAATGTCAAGCATAATGGCACTATCATTACACAAAACCCAAGCAAGGAATCGCAGAAAATAGTAAAGTCTGTAAGCGTGATACGTCATACTGCACTCATTGACGTAAGCGGCGGTGGTATGGTTGGCGCGCCAGGTACTGCAGCCAAGATCTTTGACACCCTTGCCAAGAATCGCATTAACATTATGATGATATCTCAGAGCCCTTCAGAATCGAGCATTTCAATGATTGTAAGAAAGACTGACCTTGACAAGGCTATTACTACTTTGGAGCTGAGCCTGCTTGGAAAAGTCATAAAACAGATAAATGTCAACGACGATGTTGCAGTTATTGCAGTAGTAGGATCGGGCATGCGAGGGATCAAGGGCGTAGCAGCCAAAGTATTTGGGGCTGTGGCAAAACAGGGCATCAACGTCATAATGATAACACAAGGATCCTCTGAGCTCAACTTGGCCTTTGTTGTCAATGACAGTGATTGCGAACAGGCTGTGCGAGCTTTGCATGAGGAGTTTGAGCTTGCTAATAGTGCTGGAAAAGGATAAATTGGATTTCTCTCGACTCTGATGTGCAAGAATGAGCTCCAATCATGTCCCTTTATTACCATCCACCTCTTTTCATAATACTTGCTATTGGTTGGTTTGCATAATCAAGCTATAACAAACATCGTAGAACGAGAACAGGGACAGGAGCAGGAGCAGGAACAAAAGAACCCTATATCATATGCCTTCAAGTATTTGAACTCACCAGAAACCCAAAGGCAGTATCCAAGGAGGCTAAAATTGCTATTTGAGCATATAGGCTTAGCTGGTTGTGATGGCAACGGGGACGTTATAGATGGGGATGGGAGAGAAGTAGACTCATCGTTGGACGCCTAGGGGCAAGCCTTTCTGGATAAGACTAAAGAGAATACAGTGGGCACAGGAGGAGATAATAGACTTTATAGATTTTCATAAAAAGCGAGTCCAAAGAAAGGAACTTGCTACAGGCATCCTCACCAACTTTTTTCTTGCCATCAAATTATTCTGCGAAATGAACGACATCACTACAATAAACTGGAAGAGGCTCGCAAGGGCATTACCAAGAGCGAAGAGCTATTCTTCCAATGATAGAGCTCCAACACTTGAAGAAATACGCAAGTTGGTAGAATATCCAGACAGACGAATAAAACCCATAGTCTATGCCATGGCTTCTGGAGGGTTCAGGTTAGGAGCGTGGGACTATTTACACTGGAAGCATGTTACTCCAATAACCACCAATAATGAAAAAGATAGCGAACTTTTGGCAGCCAAAGTATTGATTTATGCTGGCGAGCCTGAAGAATACTACACTTTCATCACTCCTGAGGCATATAATGCTCTCAAGGATTGGATGGACTTTCGAGCTTTACATGGCGAGAAGACAACTGGCGAGTCATGGGTTATGCGCAATACATGGCGGACAGCAGATGTGAAGAGGTGGCAGAGAAGTGGAGCTAGTGGTCTTGCCACTTACCCCAAGAAACTCCAAAGTGCTGCAATCAAGAAAATACTTAGTAGGGCTTTATTTGAACAAGGAATACGTGATTCACCATTACCTGAGGGAGTAAAACGTTATGAATGGAAGGGAGCTCATGGATATCGAAAGTTCTACAAGAGTAGGGCAGAACAGGTAATGAAGCCAATCAATGTCGAGCTCACGATGGGACACGCATTGGGACTGTCAGAATCATACTACAAGCCTACCGAGAGGGAAGTTTTAGAGGATTACCTAAAGGCTGTAGACCTATTGACAATTAATGACAAGAAGCTAACATTGCAAAAGCAAGTGGTAGAGCTAACAGAGAAGAGTAAAGAAGAAAATTACCTTATCAAAGGAAAATTAGCTGAAAAAGAAAGAGAAGCTGAACAGACCAAAATAGAACTTGAAGTTATGAAGGCAAGACAAGTTGCATTTGAAGAAAGAACCAGCAAGCAGGTTGAGAAGATGACTCAAGTCATAGCTGAGCTAATTGCTCGTGAATCAGACATCAACAGAGATGACCCAGAAGATATCAAGAACCTTGATAGAGATGTGAACAGAGCAATAAACCACTCTGTCAATTATTTTGGGGAAGATGATTTTCTTAAAAGAAAAAGCCCTGTAGTCCATCTGGAAGAAGAAGTAGAAGCAATAGCAGTAGCCGCAAGAAAGCAACAGCAGGACATTGAACAGTTTAAAGCAGAAATTAAAACACAGCTTGAGAAGAATAATGCTGCTGCTAACCAACTAGACATATTACTTCAAGCGCTTTTAAAGCTCCAAAAACAAGAAACAAATGCTGGCACTGCTACTACTCAGGCTCCAAAGGATTTTGTGCTTCGCAAACTAGGTATCTTGACTAAAGGAAAGATAGGAGAAGACCCAGAAACAGGCATTATAGATGAGCGTCTCAGTCCAGAAGAGAGTGGTAGCTCAAGGCGTTGCTAGGGCTAGGTAAGATTGCAGAAGACTATGATGGCATAATATCGAGAAATTATTGGATTATCAAGAAGAGGGGCAAAATGCGAGATAGACATGCAAATAAAAATTGGCAAATGATAGGAGATGAAGTGGCACCAATTATTCAGTATTAGAATAGGCTGAAAGATAGAGTTTGGGAATGTCAAACATCATCTCATCCAAATTCTTTCTTATCTAAAACATACGAAATAGTTTTCATTCCAGTTTCTCGATTTCAAGTGAAATTCTAAACTAATGTACTGTGCTACCCATTTTCTGATACTATCACCCACCCCCATTGTCATAGCCGTCATATCAGTGGCCTGTTACTACAGAAGATTAACTAGATGATGATGGCTAAATAAATATACCCGACTAGAGCATACAAGACCCAGATAGAGAAAATC
>CAYWRR010000178.1:0-5128 GCA_964460425.1 uncultured Nitrososphaera sp. | reverse complement strand
ACGTTGCTATTGTCGTAACGATCATTCTAATTGCAAGATAGTGGTAGGTTGACATATAGAAGAAGAAGGAACATTGTTTTAACCAGCTCTCAATATAGAGCCTATCTTAACGTATACAGCTTGTAGCTGCCTCCGTTTTTTTCATCAACATAGGCCCATCTCATGGGATCAACATTCATTTCTATAAGATTTTGCTTGCTATCTAGATTTTCGTACAGTGACTGGCCAATTACTATCTGCCAAGTCTTCGCCATTGGTATCATTTTTGCGGCCATGCTGATGCTTGATCCTACTATGTCAATATGAGACCGATCTATACTCTTGCCATAGAGCACGACTTGCACATCACCGTAGTCGATCGACATTTTTACGGTTAGCTGTGGAAACCCTCGAGCGATCAGCTCTGGATTGACACACTCCTTGATGATCTTCTGCATGTCTTTTGCACAGTCTACCGCGTTCTTGGAAGCTAGATTGCTGTTGTATTCGGCAGGAAAAAGAGCAATGATTGCATCACCTACATATTTTAGCACATAGCCACCATACTCTGAGATTGCAAGGCTCATCTCCTGTGAAAATACGTGCAATATCGTAGCAAACTTGTCAGGGGCCAGTGCCATGCTCATCTTGGTCGAGCCATCAATGTCTACATAGAGTATCACGACGTCCACTTTTTGGTTAACTTTTCGCCTGAGGAACCGCTTGCAAGACTCTGTGGAAAGGTCTATCTGCACGCCTCTATCAAGGGTCTGCCTTACCCGCGCTTGGACCGCGTTAAAGTCTCTGAATGGTGATAACAAACCACTATTCATATTGCATTACTGCTACTACAATATAATCTGACAATATGATAATAGAATGTATATAATCTCTTCTTCTGAAGCTTCTAAAAGTGATAAAAGTGGCAATGTCATCTACATTCAAATGTATTCTTTTATATCGCTCTGGTATTGAATCGTCTAGCTAATTTATCATCAAGTTACTTATACAATGCAGATCAAGCGAGCCTAGATGTCTCTAACCGACAATAAGCTAAAGAAAAGAGGTAAGACTGCATCAACAATTACTGAAGCTAAGCATATAGTCGCGAATCAGGTCCCCTCAAATCGCCGGGCGGAGATTCTAGAATACCTAAAGCTGTTTGGCTACAAACCGGACAGAACTATCTTGCAGGTGCACATAGTTGGCTTTTTCAACAAGCGACGGGCTAGCGCAAGGGTGGTGGGACAAAGAGAGGCAGCTTCCAGAAGGTACGGTGGTACGACCTTTGTAGTTGTGGGCAGGACACATGATCCATCTATAATGGATTTGGTAATCAGGCCAAAGAAGAAGAGAGAAGAAACGAGCCCAGGTTACGTCGGCTATCTCTGGAAGAACAAGGATCCTCAGAAAAGAGCGCCCCACGAAGTTATTCCACTTGATTTTGCTCCAACTCATATCCCTTATCCAGCAGAGTGGAAGAATATGTTCGCCACCAAAGGATTCATGGTGGCACTTCATGTGCCAGCGTCGTTTGCAAAACACAAGAACAAGTTATCACGGGTCCTCTATCGAATAGGCAAGAATGCAGATGTTAGGAAGCGCTGGGATTTTATTGAAGAAATTAGAAGTAGCGGCTACGGACAGCAAGCAGACGAGGATCCCTTGAACATTTTAAAAATCAGGCTAGCAAAGGGTGAGATAAGCCCACAAGAGTATGAAAAGCTGCGTCAGACATTGACTACTATGTGATCGCTATCTTCTCTCCCCTCCCAGGCCCTGAACAGTACTCCTTCTATTATATACTCAGAATGTGACCACTTTTGTGTAATGAATTGGTTGAAGAACAAAAGGAAGATCTCACGCCAGTATTTACTGGACATGCTAAAACGCATAGATCGCGCTTATGGGATAATAGAGCTAAATGAAAGAGAGCCAGTGATACTCGAAACGAATAGAAAAGAGCGGCTATTTGAAGTCCGGAACAGCAAGGACAAAGGCAAGTTCTATAGTGTTGATACGGACATCAAAATGTGCACATGCCCTGACTTTAACTTCCGCTTCCTGAAGTGCAAACATATCATTGCGGCCGAGTTTAGGTCTGGGCTCACAAGCTAGAAGCAAGAATGGGACACGGGGGCGATATGCTCAAATAAAAAATACAGTCATAGCTAGGGTTGCACCAGTATGACAGCAAAAAGAGGGCCTTTATATGCACAAAATGCAAATGTGAGTACACGTGACAAAAATTTAAAGATAGGATGTAGAGCGCAAAAAATAAATTTCATTCTTACACCACTTATGGCATGCAGGCAAAACTTGAGCCCTATAACGGATCAGGAAAAAAGGTAGTAGTTTACAATACATATGCAGACGAGGGAAGGCTTCACTTTGACGTATTCATACCGACTGACAAGACCCGATCGACACAGGTACCAAAGGAAATAGATTCTGAGGCAGTAGACTATGCTAAAGAATTCCTAACACTGATAGGCAAGCCCTCTGAGGACATAGCTGTTAATATGTGCGAGCGCTGCCACATAGACAATACCGAGCTGTATGCAAGTGAGCTATGGAAGCTGCCTGACAAGGAAATATTTATTTGGCCTATGGAAGGGTGTCCAAAACCCTCCTGAATTTTTTATCAGGCATATCTCCTAGGCATACATTATTGATGTAACAGAATTGGTAGGTCATTCTTCTTGTGCTACCTCGTAAATTCTTCATCATTTTCATTTTTAGTTTTTTGATTAGACGATGTCGCACATAAAAAAGAGGAAGGGGGCACGACAATTTTGCCGCCGCTCCATTTTGCGCCAAAAAAAAGTGATGATGGTGACTACGATGCTCACTCGCGCTTTACCAGCACATAGTGCGGAGTGTTAGCAAGTGTTGCTGGATATGAGGTTTTGTACTCCCAGCCCAGCGCAAGTAGTTTTCTTGCCTCGCTGACATCAGCTACTGTGGCAATATCTGTGATTCGCTTACGCCTAACAGCAGGAGGGAGTTGAGTCCCACCCTTATGCACATGTTCATTCCCATATTCGTCTACCAGCTTCCACTTGACCTTGCCTGTAGCCGGATCCTCACCAACCTTCTCGAAGGCTATAGGCTGGTGTGGAAAGCCTGCAGCTTTGCAGCGATTGCATTCTTGCATCTTTGTTTGCGGTTTTGATGCTTCCGCTTGAACTGTTGTTGACATAGACCACTATCCGCAAAATTGGCTAATAATAGATGGAGTACTAGAGGGAGAGGGAGGGTGTACCAATCAACCCAATCAGAAATGTTCAACAATCTCAGTAACAATGCCGGCAATTCAGAAAGAGCGGCTATAGCTGTGGTTAATAATATTACCTACTAGGGAGAAGGTCTTTTTCTATAGCTTTTAACTTTATCTGGATATGTGGTACTACCATTGCACCCGAGACTTCTATCTTGTATTTGATTGGACACCGATGTCGATGCTTTAACTGTGGCCTAATGTGCTAATTTCTTTGAATGCCATTATGAATCAACAAAGCAACTCCTTAGTGATAACAAGGACAGGGTAATCAAAATACGAGGGGCTTGGTGGCAGGATTAACGTTTCGTATATGTCACTACTAACTACGAGCCTAATACTGTATGACTGATCTGAGGAAAAAGTTACTCCTTTGAGAGTACCCCGGATTGAATTTCCAATGTACCTCTAACTGGAGACATTATTGTGTTTATTAACCATGCAATGAATGCACTAAATGATAGAAGATAGGGGGATGCATTTTCGGAATATAGAGAGGCAGAAGCGAATCGCTTAGTCTGACCGATAAAGAGAATACAAAATTCAGGAAACTCATGGCAATGAGAGAACGAATGTCAAATGGAACATATATTTTTGAAGGTTGCACTGTACCGTATCATCTACATTATCGGTAGCCGCGAGTATAGCGTACGTAACTATCGCACCTGCTACACTGGTAGCTTCAGTAGTTACATATTGAGGAACATTTGATATGCGAGGTAGTGTCATATCAACGTAGTAATAAATAAAAAAAGCCCAAAACGATTTTAAATAACTCTTCCATTCCTTAATTTATGAATTACGTATTTATAACAAGTTTAGTGGTAATAACAGGTTTGTTAATTATACCATCTGTAACCACTCATTTTCAAGTAAATGCACAAGGAGGGAGTAGTGGCGAAGAGCCAGGAGCAGCAACTACTGAACATACACATGAAATTGAAGATAACGAAGGGAGATTGGAGATAACTGTCTCAAATGAACTAGACGTATCAGTCCCCTCTGCTCATACAATTCCAGATATTGAACTAGGGCATGAAACTTCAGAGCCAGAACAAAGCGGCGCAGAATTACTGGATTGGGTTACTTCAGGCCAAATTGATTCGATGCGAAGAAGTGGGGATTAAATAACTTCTAGATCGTCTGGTAGATAAGTCCTCTTCTGGACAGGAAGATTTCAAGTGTAGTGGCTCCCAAACTTTATTCGGAATGCATCTAGATCAGCAAATTGTTCTTCTCGGCCAGTGTGTAGACCACTGGCGATCATAGATCAAATCACATATTAGCTTTGTAATAAAGCTGGTAAATTCTATGTACACCTATACAGCCTTGCTGGCTGAATACCTTACGAATAGTCCGTATCTCCTCTGTTCACAGCCAGTCATATAGTCAGGTCTGTCATGCTTTGATTACCTTCACTTCTTGTCTCTCGCCTATTGTATGCATCATACTCCCCATCTCAGTCTTCTTCAAAGCTCCGATCTCTTGGTCTTTCTTGGATAGTTTAGCTTCAACACTTTGCGCAAACAGAAGATCGGCTAACTTTTACACAAAACGGTATCAACAAAACTATTGTTAGTTCTTATGAGCACTTTGCAGTAGTCACTGCAAGAACAAGCCAAGAACAAGTTGGTCGATACTAATTAGATTTCTAGTAAGATGTTAATATCATCTTTGCCTTTTCTTAACTTCTTGCAAACATAGAGTTAAAGCCAAGCTGATCTGATGATTGTCCTATAGCATCATCTTTCATCTTATCTTTTTATTTTAATGATTGGTTTAATTCCTTCAGTTCTTCTACTTTTGTTTGTATATCTGCTCATGTTCTCTCAAGTTGATGCATATTTAAGAATGTAAGGTATGGTTCGA
>CAYWRR010000177.1:0-5132 GCA_964460425.1 uncultured Nitrososphaera sp. | reverse complement strand
GATATTTGTATGCCTTCATCACCCTCATCAGCTATTCCTGTTGGTAGCCTTACACGCATGAGTGCTACAGTCAAAGACCTATTTTCATATCTTTATGATCTTTCACCTTTAGAGCTAGACCTCCTTCTTATATTAAACAGAAGCAGCAAGCCTTTGACGCTAGATGATATTAGTAAAGAGGCAGACAGAGATAGATCAACTGTCTTCAGGTCACTCCAGAAATTAGCTAAGGCTGGTATCTGTAATAAAGAGTCCAAGACGCTCAAAGGAGGAGGATATTATCATGCGTACAGTCCCATAGACATAAAGACATTCAAGCTTGAAACACAGAAAAGAGTAAATGAGCTGAAAGATGCACTGGACAGAATATTGAGGAAGTTTGAAGATGATATGGGTAGGACTATGGAGTCGTCTTATAGAAAGAGATAGAATATATCCTCTAGAGATAAATGTATTATCTAGTCTATGATAAAAATAGTATAATTATAAAGGTTTTATCTTAGGAAATCGAAAACCTTAATAAAAATCCAAGGGTAGAAATAAAGGTTTAAAGGCCTTACCATGAAGGTGCTCATTGCTGAGGATGAACCAGATATTGGAAGAACATACGAGGTAGCCTTAGAAGACAGAGGACATGAGGCCGTAGTCACTGAAGATGGAGAAGAGTGTCTTGAAATATATGAAGCCGAGTTCAACAAAATAAAAATAGACGGCGTAACTTCAGCACAACCTTTTGATGTAGTTATCCTCGACTATAAAATGCCAAAAAAGGATGGCATGCAAGTTGCTAAAGATATACTTGATATGAACCCAAATCAGAGGATAATATTTGCTTCTGCATATGTAAAAGAGACCCTGGAGGACTCTGTTAAGCAGCTAAAGCGAGTTGTCGAGTTGCTGCAGAAACCATTTATTACAGATGTTCTAGTAGATACAGTAGAAGATAAAGAAGCATACGAAGGATTAAAAAAGCTTATGGTAGGTCTCAAAGAGATTGTCAAGGAAAAGACGGATGTTGAACCTTCCCCGGTGCAGATAAAGGATTTATTTGAAAGCTTAAGAAAGATACAGAAAGGAAGGTCGTTTTAGCTCTATATTTTTGGCTAGCTTGCGATAGACTAATGGAATAGAGGACAAGTCTTTTCAAGTGTTAAAGGATGTCTGACGACTTTGCTTGCCATTCCTAAAGCAAGGACGATATTGTCAATAATATGCAATACCTTTATATGAGTCATATTAGACTAACAACCTCATATGAAACGATTTTTCATTGCTGCATTTCTAATAGCTGCATTAGGAGTAGCAGTAATCGGTACTGCAGAACTGGCATTTGCAGACAGGGTAGGCCCGAATTGTACACCGGGAGAGATGTGTGAGGAGGATCAATTAAGACAGGGTGCACTTGGAGAATTTTTTTCAAAGGAAGGTAGGGAGATTTATTACGGAGGCGTAAGTGGCCAAGAGTTCGGAGATGTAAGATCAGATTTCGCAAGCTCTGACTCTGAAGTCATCGGAGCAAATTCCGCATACTACGCTAGTGGAGAGTGCCACTCAGACAGAGAGCCGGAAGCATGCCAATAGATCTTAGAGAAGTTCATCAAATCGAAGACCAGCATTAGTGTAGTGGTAATAAAAAGACTTCCCCTTTCTTTTTTTATGATTTAACGTTGAGCCACGTAGTGTAACTCTTACTCAGACAGGATAAAGTCTTTGTCACATATCTCGAGGTCCTAACCATCTCTGCTGCTTTTTTTCTGTTCTGATCGAGTCAATATCTATACTGGTTTTTTATCATTTTTTGCCATAGTTGTTAAATTGTCTTTTGATTTCATTTGGAGAGCTCTAAATATATATGCCATTTGTTGTAGAACATAATACAAGGTTTTTGTTATAGTCTAGGAAATGATACCAAACTACTTGACACCTTCCAATTGTTAAAAAAAGTAGGGTTTCGAATCACAGGTCCATATTACAGCTAATGCAGCTGCTCCTAGATTCAGGGCCTATGATCCGAGTCTGAACCCTGCCACAAACCGGACATATTACTGATACGGATGAAGTAGTCAAGGTGATTTCTTTGGGGTATGTTTATTTAGATATATTGTCTAAGTCGACTATAGCTTTCTACTGAAAAAAGCTTAAGTAGAGATTTTCTATTCTGATCTATATTCTAAACTGGGGCAAACAGCTTCTTACCTAGGGATTTTGTTCTAATGTTTACTTCAATATCTCTGCTGCTTTTTTTTGTTCTGATCGATTCTATGTCTCTGCTGGCTCTATTATTTTTTTGCTATAGTTGCTAAGCCCGTCTTTTAATTTCATTTTAGGAGTATTAATATATATGGCATATATCGTAGGATGTCGGAGTGAAATTAATATTCCGTGATCCCCTGTTCTCATTTCAGTTGCTGAGAGCTATCGGGTCATCCTACTATGGGGGTGCTGACGTTGGCGAGTGCCTATCTACTGCCTATCGTATAATAGAAGGAGATTTTGAAAGCTGGTATAGAGAATGGCATAGAACCGGAGAGAGGGTACGCAGGTACGGGGATGAATCACTTCGTTTAGGGCATAGGCTTAGCGCGTGTCAAGCATACTTACGGTCATCAAGCTATTATAGGACAGCAGAATTTTTCTTACACGAAGATCCCCAAGATCCTAGAATTACAAAAACATGGGAGGATAGTGTCAACTCTTTTAAAGAAGCAGCGAAACTATTTCCTCATTTCTTTGAATCCGTAGAGATACCCTATGAAGGAACCACAATCCCTGGATACTTTTATTCAACGTCAGCAAGTCTTGATGGAGATACTAATATCGATAATGGCAGGGCAACGGATAGCAAGAGGGATTCTAGACCCATTCTGATTGTTCATACCGGTTTTGACGGAACACAGGAAGAACTTTATTCTCAATGCGTACTGGCAGCATTACAAAGAGGGTATGATTGTCTAACCTTTGAAGGCCCGGGGCAGGGAAGAGTGATACGAAGACAGAGGATTCCATTTAGGTATGACTGGGAAAAAGTAGTAACACCAGTCATAGATTACCTCATGAACGGAGATCATAAGATCGGTGGCTCTGTTAAATATAATCAAATAGCTTTGATGGGAATAAGCCTAGGTGGTTACTTAGCAGCACGTGCTGCCGCATTTGATGACAGACTTTCTGCCTGTATCCTTGATGATGGTGTTTTTGATGTGAGAAAATCATTTGTAGGAAAGTACCAAGATTCACCCCTTGAATCAGTGATGAATGGTGATAATGCAGACCTTGTTAACATAGCCATATTAACATCGATGGGACTAAACCTTTCGGCTAGATGGGCATTTTCTCACGGGATGTGGGCCTTTGGTGTAAGAACGCCATATGAGCTAATTCAAAAGACTGCAGACTACAATCTACGTGGTGTAGTAGAAAAGATTAGATGTCATTCATTAGTAATGGAGGCAGAAGAGGACGAATCGTTTCCGGGCCAACCCAAGATGGTTTACGATGCCTTGACATGTCCAAAGAAATACATCCTGTTTAGTAGAGAAGAGGGTGCAGAAGATCACTGTCATATCGGGGCACTATCGTTGGCCAATCAGAGGATATTTGATTGGCTTGATGAAATAAGGCTAAGTAAAAAAACCTAAGTCGTGCTGCATTTCATGAGTTGAACTGTTGCCCAGAATTAAGTCTCTGTAAGTTTACTTCTCTACTGTATTCTCTAATGTACTTATCTAAAGTATCTATAGTATCTAGTATGCTGCATTGTCGAATCTCAGAATGTCAACTCTCATTTATGAACTGAACTGTTGCCTCATCGAACTCCGGAATCGAGTCCCACTAGTATGCTGCATTGTCAAATCTCAGAATGTCAACTGTTGTGTGTTAATCTTGCGTGCTGACTCGGGTATTATTTTTCCAATGTAACAGAAATATTATCAAACTTGAGGTAATACCTTGATAGGATATCCATACCAAGTACACTTGGTAATATCATAACAGAATCCTGGTTTTGCGGAGTTATTATCGGCATTAAAAAATTTACTTGGCTGAGTCTTTCCACATGAATACTTTGTACTAAGTCAAATGCCAGGCCACAGTTAAAAAGTGAAGACGTAGGTATACTGCTACCCCCTGCTCCTGTCGTAGCACTGTCTGGTCGAGGGATAATATTTGTGAGAGGTAGAGAATCCTTCAAACCGATAGTTGTGATATGACAACCAGTATCTATCATAAAACGGATAGGACGTAAAATGGGGGGTGTTATGGAGACTAATACAGCATCAATATAATAAAATCCTGTTCCAAAGGTTACGTCCTTGAATCCAGTTATTTTCAAATCTTATACTGTCATCGTGGTATTGTTTTCACTAATATGTTCTATTATGACAGTTCGTATATCAATATCATCTTTTTTCAACCGTTCTTGCAGCTGAATAATATCTTTGTAACCCTCCACAATGTTTTCGTCAATAAGTACTGTTTGCCCTCTGTATTTCTGTTTTAACTCTTGGTAGTTATTTCTATACCATGTTTTGTTGGCATTATATTTGTCTAGTACGTTGCGAATATCAGGCCGCAGCAGTTCTGACATCAAATCTTGTGAGACTACGTTTTATTTATGTATATACACGTTGATTGAAACTCGAGCTATTCGGGCAGAGGCATCTGCTTTCGGTACCACCCTGGTTATAATTGCTCCTACTAACAGTGCCACGACTGTTGTCATGGTTACCATTGTTATTGTTTTTTCATAAACTATTTGTAGTGATCTCGTATACCATTCGTAGTGTAGGTAACAGTCCGATAGCTACACACTTGAGGGCGAAATAGCAACCTTAAAGGAAGAGAAGCGTACTAAGTATGTAGAATATTGCCGAGCTGTCGCCTGATATATACAGAAGGAACTTCGCTGCGTGGTGTGAAGAATGTAACGCAGTGTTCGGCAACTCGATCCTGGCAAAGCAGCACCGCGACACAAAGAAACATAAGGTAAATGTAACCGAATATCTAGTTAGCGAGCCAGCGTACTTTTCTTACGTTACAAGTGTTTTAGAAAGCGATGAGGAGCCATAAGTAAATTCTTGCTCCTCCCAGCGACTCTTTTTGAGCCGGTCTGTCCACTCTTTGGACGATTTTTT
>CAYWRR010000176.1:0-5141 GCA_964460425.1 uncultured Nitrososphaera sp. | reverse complement strand
GCGTTATAGGATTTGATATAGCAATAAAAGAAGGAACAGAAGATAAGATTGAACTGCTCATAAGTTCGCTGAGACCTGCATTGCTAGGTGTAATTCAAAGTCAAAATCGTGAAGTACATCATAACCTTACTCAAACTGATTATACAATAATGAAACAACTGATAAAGAATCCAAGGATGGAAATAGGAGATATCTCATCTGCAACTTCAATTTCTCCCAAGACTGTTCGTAGACGACTTGACAAAATGATAATAAATCGTGTTATTGAATTTTCAATCCAGCTGAATCCTGATGCAATGAAAGGTTATATTGTATTCTTTTTAGATGTCAAACTGAAGAATAGAAGAAGCCATTATCATCAAAAAGTGCTCCAGAGAATCTATGAAGAATTGCATGAGCGTTTCATGCTCTTATCGTCTGATATATCAAATCAAGAGGATAGCATAGGATTGTTACTTGGCAGTGAAGATACAATTGGAATTGAGTCAATACGATCTAGAATCGAATCATTTGACGATGTACAGCAGGCTAACGCATTTCTGCCTATCAAGCTGGCTTGCCCTCAAGAATGGATCGTTAAGGCCATAGATAGGAGGCTTTCAAGGGCTGCTCAGAATGAGATGGAATCAAGAAACTATTAAGCCAAGCCTAGATAGCACTAAGCAGTAGTATTCCGGTTCTATTAATCATCAATGAATAGTGAATAGAATGTGATGTATTATCGATAGCTGCAATGAACCTGCTACTGTAATAGATCACCTAAGTAAACATTATGGTCATGCTAGCGCGAAGCTGGTGTGTTATTAGAGTTGTTGCATTCTAAATATTTCTCTTTTGAGCCTATGAATACTGTTATAATGGCGAACTGAGCATTCAACTTTTTGGTTCCGTTCATAACCGCATTTCTTGACTTTCTGGGCCTAGCCTTGATCCTGTCATATACATCTTCTTTTTCTTTTACTCAGGAAGCTACGGTGTACCATCCCTTGTTTATCGTCTATTGTTGTGACCTTTTTACAACTTAGCCTAGTTTATTATTATTACTGTATCTAGAGAAATAGCTGACAGAATAGGTACAGCGCATAAACTATAGTCCTGTGTCTAAACGAAATATACGCAGTTGATACCAAGATGTCAAGATTGCGATTATTCGGCCATCTCTGATGTTAGCTTGTTCTAAGTAGGGTTACATGTATACTATCAGTATACACAATAGACATAGCTCTTTTATCATCTGACCAATGTGTGGACTGAAATTATGGTCAGGAATAAATCCACAAACTGATTCAATCACTACTGATATGACAACAAAAAATAACCAAATGCTATCCGGTATTCCTGTAGAGCCTGCAGCAATACTTTTGACGCCAACCCGTCTGACGATATCCACAGGTTCTCATCGGTGTATCCTTGCTGGAAATTTGACTCGATCGAACGGAGCTATGAATGCAGCAGATGCGGCAATAGAACCAAGCTGTTCTGGTACCTTGAACCGCATAAGCACCATTACTTTGCTACTGTAGAAGAGATAGAACATAATACAAGCAAAAATGCTCTGGGCAGCCATCATCCAGAGTATATGCGGAGAATGGTGGGATATTAAATGGATCAGAATTCTCAGACTCTCTGATCGTCTGCCGCTGCTGCTGACCAAGCGGCGATCCGCGACCTTTACCAGCAACTGATCGATCGATGGAATGCAGTCAGTGGCCATGCCTTTGCAATGTCGTTTGAACAGGATGGCGATTTAGTAGGGCTTGATGGCACACACTTTAAGGGGCGCAAAGAGATTGGTCCTTTTCGTCAGCACCTCTTTGATGTGTTTCTCAAAGGGTCTCACCTTGTAGGAAAAGTCAGGAGCGTGCGCTTCCTTGCCTTCGATGTCGCCATAATGCACGCGGTTGGAGGAACGGTGATGACCGGACAAGCTGATCTTGAGCCAGAGCGAAATTCGATCCAGACGCTTGTTGCTGTGAAGCGAGATACCAAATGGCACCTTGCTGCATTTCAAAATACGCGGGCGACATATATTGGGAGACCGGAGGAATCTCGGAAATTGACTGAAGAGCTTCGAACCCTGCTATAGTATTTTTATTCTTTATTTCCTTGTCTTCTCTTGTTGGCAGTACTACTCATCCTTTTTTTAGTAGATCTGTCTGCTTTTCTTCCAGATCCCTTTACTTTCCTTTTCACCCTCGAAGTTTCTTTTTTGATTGCTCTCTTTGTCTGACGTTTTGCAGCTCCAGCCCCTCTTTTCGCTTTCCTTGCACCACGTTTTACCATCCTCCTAGTCTTTGGCGCTTCTTTTGGTAGCTGTAGCGCTGTGTCTTTTGCTGCCCTTGCCGTTTCAGCTGCTGCAGCAGCTGTTTCGTCCATTGCACCTGCAGTATCTGACACAACCCCGCTTTTCTCCACGCCTTTGACCGTATCTCTTATGTGCCGTGTAGTGTCACGAGCCGTAACAGCTGCATCCCGTGTGGCATCTGCCATTTCTTGGACTGCACCACTCTCCCGGAATGTCTCTACACTTTCTCTGACTGTACCTGAAGCCTCGCGGATCTTCCTTGCAGTTTCTTTCATGTTTTGAGCAACTTGCTCAGGCGTTAGTTCCTCAGGGGAGGAGGGCTCAGTTCCATTACTAGTACCCATTACAATAGATTAATGTAAGTATTCTATAAAAAAGCATGGACTATTTTTTCCTATAATGTGCTTCTACCCTTCAATCCTATTTTTTGCATGAGTCTCTTTTAAGGGATGATATCATACCGAGCCTGTCGGGCCGTGAAGTGATATCACTTCAAAAATGGATTCTTTGCTGGTCTTTGAAGGTAGCGGGAAGCTAAAAAGCTCTCTTATTCAAGACGGAGCCATCGGGATTAGGTCTCCATATAATCAGGTTCTATCACCAGAACTTTAAGGGTTATGTATCAAACATGCCACAGCTCATGTTGCTTGTGAACTTATGTGACACATTTTTATGGCTTGATATGTATATTGTGAGGACTGGATTATCAGTTCGGCTTTACATCTTAGGTTTACCTAGTATAAGATGTATCTAAGCTTCTAGGGCGATGAATGTGATAGCTGCTAGGACCATATAATACTAGTTTTCATTCGTGCATATCTACTGAAGAGAGCATACATACGTGTATATGATTGTATAATACTTTTTGAAATCAGCTAAAATGGAAAGAAAAAAAGGAATTATCTTTGACATGGACGGAGTATTAATAGATGCAATGCCATTTCACTGTAAAGCTATTCAGACAGCAGCAAAGCAGGAGGTAAATATTGATATCGCGCAGAGGGATGTGTATCTACTCGAGGGAATGCCCGGAGAAGACATGTTCAGCGAGCTGCTTAGACATAAAAGATACACTGGTATTATAGAAGAACTATCCGATGATGATGACGACTCTAATAAACTAGACTCTATCGCGCACAGGATACATGAGAGGAAGAAAAAAATTTTTCAGCAAATTAATGCTTCAGCGCCAATAAACGGTGCCAGAGAGTTGTTGATCTCCACCACAAGCTGTAAAAAAGCATTAGTGTCTGGCGCTGCCAAGCAAGAGGTTGACTCTATTGTCAACAAGTACTTTGGAAAAAATGTGTTCGATATAGTGGTATCAGGTGAAGACCTAGTAGAAGGCAAGCCAAGCCCCGACCCATTTCGAACTGCTCTAATGAAAATGAGTTTAACACGGTCTGAAGCCATAGTTGTTGAAAATGCACCTCTTGGAGTAAAGGCAGCAAATAATGCTGGGATTAAGTGTATCGTTACTCTTAACAATACATCTCTTAAGATTTCAGACTTTGAAGGTTTGATTGCATATGAATCAATATTTCCAAATACAAGCTCTGCAATTGCGTTCTTGAAGGAATACTGTCAAGATATATCTTGTGACTGACTGACTCTTATAATGCCGCGATTTATCCAGCCCATTATCATTTCTATGCTTTGCAATTCACAAGTCACTTATTGGTTGTCCTTTAAATGTAGGCCAGTTCTCACCCATGATTGAGTAGATCAAATAGCATGCACATTTAAACAGAATTGGTCATATTATTGCTTTTACAAGCAAGGAATTTGTGCAGATATTCGCATACTAAAGCTGGTTTTTCTGCAAACGGAGCATGACCTGTATGTGGTATCATAATAACTCTAGAATTCTTTATTGCTTCTCTGAAAATTTGTGCATGCTGAGTTGGTATCACTTTGTCGTGGATTCCCCATATTATCAAAGTCGGAATCCCTTTTTTGCCAATTTTATGTAGATTTTTTATTCCAATCTGCGTATTAGCGCTATTCTTAAGAGAGGATTCAAAA
The DNA here is from genome assembly GCA_964460425.1 of uncultured Nitrososphaera sp. Classification (GTDB taxonomy): domain Archaea; phylum Thermoproteota; class Nitrososphaeria; order Nitrososphaerales; family Nitrososphaeraceae; genus Nitrososphaera. Next base: position 811 of record CAYWRR010000176.1, on the reverse strand, counting down.
GCATATTTGGAGTTCGCATTGTTTATTCTATCAATAAATCCTTGCACCAAGACATCGCTGATGAGCAGCGGATTTGCAACCATCTGCTCAAATACTCTCCTTGCCTTCTCTTTCGAGGGATTCATTGCAGCATCAAGATACTGTTGTAGTAGAGGAGTTGGTTTCTCTAGATTACCTGAAGAATCTATTAAAACCAATTTGTCCAAAAAATTGCTATTGTCGTCTACTGCGGCCATCCTTGATGCAATATAGGATGCAATATAGCCTCCTAAGGAATGGCCCACCAAGGTTATTGTCCTAGCCCTCTTGTTGCTACGACCTTGCTCCGATATTCTAATTTTGTCTATAAACTGTCCAACTATGTCAGAAAATGCCTCAATGGTATAGTCTATATCGGTAGGCTTATCGCTTCCACCAAAACCTGGCAGATCTATAGCAAGCGTATGAAAATATAATGATAATGCGTCTGGAATATCAAGCCATCTCTCAGCGGAGGAACCAAGCCCGTGAATGAATAGGAGTTGTTGTTGATTATCTACTACATCATTCTTATCTGATTCTAGGTACCTTATCTTCAATTCATGTTTATCACGTTGCAAAGTTAGAAATCGTTCCTGCATATTATATGGAGTATTAGTCTATCCTTGTAGTCCCTTTTCTAGATTTTGCCTAATTATTTGCTATTGTTGAGAGCTAGCTTATATGTTAGGTATTAAAACCATGACGTGACTGTCCAGGCTACGTTATGTTAACCATCACCATCCATCATTGGGTATGTCATAAACTGTGTCCTATCTACACCCATATGCAA
>CAYWRR010000175.1:0-5193 GCA_964460425.1 uncultured Nitrososphaera sp. | reverse complement strand
AGTCTAGGTTTTACAGAACTGCATATTATGTTTTGAACATGACTCTACAGAGCAGGATTAAGGAATAATTTTAACAGCTTATTTACCAACTCCAATTTCATACTGCTTTCATACGTCTAAAAGAAAGGACTCCAAAGGCACATAGGCCTGCAGTAAACATCATTAAAATGGTTATGTCTGCTTCAAATGGGTAGCTTCCTTTTACTTCCAGTATTACATTTCTTAGTGCATCAACAGCATATGTAGCTGGATTCAACTTTGTTGAAATCGAAAGCCATTCAGGAAGATTATCAAGGGGAAATAATGCACCGCTTAGAAAAAAAAGAGGCAGGACTACGAAGGTCACAATCATTTGAAATCCTTCCAAGCTATGCATGTGACTACCCAGACCTAGACCTAGGGACGTTAATGCAAATGAAAATAGTAGAACGACAGCGATAGTCTGAAGTAAAGATAGTGGAGTAAACTGAATACCAATAAGTACGCCTACTACTAAAAGAACGGATATCTGAACTAGTGAATTACTCATTCCGCCTAGTGTTTTACCTGCAAAAATAATTCCTCTATTGACTGGTGCAACCATTACACTCTTAAGAAAGTCAAACTTTCTATCCCAAATTATGTATGAACCATAGAACACCGAAGAGAATATCACAGACATACAAAGAATTCCAGGGAAGATGAAAGTCTGGTAATCTAGATCGGTGTCTAACATGGTTGAACCAATACCAGATCCAATCACAAATAACCACAGAAGGGGGGTAAATGCCGAAGCAACAAGCCTACTTCTCTCCCTCAAAAATACCTTGAACTCTCTAAGCCAAATAGCGTATACCTGACTAAGAATGATTTCCATGCGATGAAAGCCGCTGTACAGCATCTGGCTCTTGTTACGGCCATTACGATTTATTATAACGGGCAAATTTTTCCATAAAGCCTCCTTCTGGTGGTTCTTCAAAATTCTGAGCTGTAAAATGAATGAATACATCATTTAGGTTGCGGTTAGAAAATTCTACAGACTGAACATTTATCCTTTTTAATATTTTGGGCAGATTTTGACTTGCATTCTCTACGGATAAAACAATAGACCCGTCAACATCATTTCTTATTTTATGTATGAAATTCAAGTCCTTTAATAATATATCAATATCTTCATTTTCTTTCTCAAGACGGAGTTTTATAATATCATCGCCCCCAACAACCTCTTTTAATTTGGCCGGAGTATCAAGTGCAATTATCTTGCCTCTATCAATAATGCCTATTCTATCACACAGAATATCTGCCTCTTCCATGTAGTGTGTCGTGAGTATAATGGTAATCTTTTCCTCTTGAACCAATCTTTTTATATAATTCCACATAGACTCTCTACTTCTTGGATCAAGCCCTAGAGTGGGTTCGTCTAGGAAAAGTATTTTTGGTTTGTGCAAAATTCCTCTTGCTATTTCCAGACGTCTGCGCATGCCACCAGAATATTTCTTTACCTGATCATTTTTTCTTTCTATCAAACCAACTAGTTCTAGAACATCAGAGATTCTTTTTTCACTGAATTGACGGGGTACACTATATAGCAGTGAATGTAACTTTAGATTTTCATATCCTGTAAGCATATCATCGCTACTTGGAGCCTGAAATACTATACCTATACTCGCCCTAACTTTTGCAGATTCGTTTACTATATCGTAACCATTCACAGAGGCTGTGCCTGATGTAGGCTTGAGCAGAGTAGCAAGCATATGAATTATGGTAGTTTTACCGGCCCCATTCTGTCCCAAGAGACCAAAAACCTCATTGTCACAAATATCCAAAGATATATTATCAACCGCAGTCAAGCTCTCGTATCGCTTGACAAGGTTTTTGATAGCTATCAAATGATCTAGTTCATGTGTCTTGGAATATTATATTTTAGCCCTAAATAGGTCAAAAGTAAATAGAACCCAAATGATTGGCTAGCTTACATACAGGTCTCCAGATGAGATTTTTCAATAAGTATAGGACTACGATAGGTGTAGGTCGGGTTAGGGTAAGTATCAGGAGGATATGATAGAGTAGTGTTGGAACTTTTACTTGCCGATCCTGAACATCTTTGTTCCACATACCGTACAAGTACCCTGAGTAGCCGGCTTCCCATTTTTCATCGTCACCTTTTTCTCATCCTTCATTGATCTTTTTGATTTACATTTAACACAATATGCTTCCATACTAATGCAACTATTGAGGCAGAATAAAAGTAGCGGTCTATAAAAACGTTGCCAGAAAATATGTCAAAAAACCCTATCAGATCTGCAGATCTATATAAACCTTAACTAACCATTCAGAAAGCTACTGCAAAGTATCGTTACGTTTTATTGACATCAGATTTTGCATCTGCTATATTTTGCTGCTAGAAATCGAAGCTCTAACAGTATCAACAATTCACATTTGTTAATATCCATTTCATGGTATTCATCGCATAGATTGACAGAGACAGTTTATGCGATATTTTAAATTAGACAAAAAATATCTTCTTGATAGGATCTTAGAGATGAGTGCCAAGTCGCAATACTCTGCTGTCATGAAACTAATGCGAGAACATCATGAATGGTTTGATAAATCAATTCCACTTATTGCTAGTGAAAATGTTCCAAGCTCGGCTGTAAGAGAAGCATTGATGTCAGACTTTGGTAATAGATATGCTGAAGGGTGGCCAGGAGAAAGAGTTTATGCGGGCTGTATATACATAGATCAAGTCGAGCTAATTTGTAATGATTTAGCAAAAAAAGTGTTCCGGGCTCAATTCGCAGATTGTAGGCCTACTTCTGGAGTAGTTGCAAACCTAGCCATCTATGCAGCATTTTCCAACCCGGGAGATTATATGATGGCATCTTCCATTCCTAATGGTGGACATATTTCACATGGAAAAAAAGAACACTTTGGTACAGCAGGTCTAGTTCATGGGCTAAATATTGAACACTATCCTTTTTCAAAGGAAGAAATGACTATTGATGTTGATGCAACGAAGAAAAAGATCACGGAAATGAGTCGTGACGGTAAATCTCCAAAGCTAGGTATGTTTGGTGGAAGCCTTTTTCTTTTTCCTCATCCTGTTGAGGAACTGGCAGATTTTATGCATGACCATAACATGTATGTTAATTATGATGGCGCACATGTAGCAGGTCTTATAGCAGGTGGGGAATTCCAAGATCCATTGAAAGAAGGAGCAGATTCTATGACTATGAGCTCGCACAAAACACTCTGGGGTCCGCAGGGAGGAATCATTGTGTCAACTGAAAAGTACTCAGAACCAATTAAGAAGGCAATTTTTCCTGGCAATACTAGTAGCCATCATCTTCATCATGTAGCAGGTAAGGCTATTGCCTTGGCAGAATCGCTTGAGTATGGAAAAGAATATGCAAGGCAGGTAATCAAAAATGCTAGAGCAATCGCAGAAGCTTTGGCAGGGCACGGTTTTGGAGTATTGGGTGAGAAAAGAGGATACACTGCATCACACCAGTTAGCAGTTGATGTTTCAAAGTTTGGTGACGGAGGAACTATTGAAAAGGATCTAGAAAAGGCTAATATTATTTTGAATAGGCAGTTACTACCTGGAGATATAAAATCAGGAAGAAACTACATGCATCCAAGCGGAGTGAGGATCGGAGTTCCAGAAATTAGTAGGCTTGGCATGAAGGAAAATGAGATGAAGGAGATTGCCAACTTTATAAAACGGGTGGTGATAGATAAACAGGATCCAAGTATAGTGGCTCAAGATGTCTCCGATTTTAGGATGCAATTTAAAAAGCTGCACTATGTTTTTGATAATTCTGTCGGTGCTTATGAGTACAAGAGTTTGATAGGAATCCCTCAATAGGTAAAAATAGAATCATAAACTTCATTTACTTCCAAGTAGAGCATAACATTCTGACTGACTTTCTAAACACATTTAATTAATCTAATATCTTTCTCTTCTTTTGTCCCAGTTAGAGATTATAAATTACCTATTCCATAAATTCACTATTCCATAAATTCATTAAGAGTAAACTGGCTTTTCCTTTGCTGTTGGAAAGTTAAGTTTAATTCTGCCGTTAATGATTCGATCCTGCAACGCAAATAATCATTGATTTTAAATTGTTTACACATATTTGCTGCAATATCAATATACTTTTCTACTGATCCTCTGGTTACTGTCTGCAATAGTTCGCTTCCACACTCAATACATTTTCCAATAAGTGGCATCCTCCGATATTTTTCTCCGCATCTGCTGCATCTGAATGCTTGTGAAGAATAGGATCTCATATTACCCATGATATCTGGCAGTATGTGTGTAGTGAGTACCATTGATACAACTTCATCAAGGTCAACAGCATTGATAAGTTTTGCAGTGATTATTTGCATTTCTAGCTTTTCGTCCATTGTATTAAGTCGAGTATATGCACTGCGCTGTACGTTAGTTGTCAATAAATCTGTAAAGTGCGTAAAGCCGTAATCGAAAAATTGTCTTTCTTTTCCTATTCTATTTTTGATGGTTTCTATATACTCGGATATGTCTCCAGATTTAACCTGTTTCCAAGTAGCCTGGTAAAACCCTAGTGGGTAAGATGTCCCAATATCAATATTATGAGCTTGTCTTTGCACTTCATGGGGCAATACTAAAGGTTGGATGAGTAAAGGAGCATCCATGAGCCCGCCTATCTTGTTTGGCAGAAAGGAGTACGAAAAGTTGAGAAAAGCATCCATTAACAACATTATGGAATCTGCATCACCATCACAATCTCTACGTTTTGCGGAGTGCCATATAGGGGAAGCAAGGCATACTTGGGAGTCAGTAAAACCTACAATTCTTCCAATTATACCAACCGAGGTATGTGGTGCAAGTCCAACCGCGAGATGCCCTATCAAGTCTTCCAGAGAAGATACATTGTAAAATGGTTCAAGTCCGTACAGCTTGACCAGTTCTTCATCAATAAACTTTGATACATTAATTAAATATTTGGCGCATTCAATAGGTATAATTATGTCTTGCATGAAGAGCTCAATGATTTGGTCTGTTGTTGCTATCTCTCTACCTATGTAGTCTCTTCTATAACCCAAATCTTTCAGCTTTTCAATACCTGTTCTGATCCATTTAGGTTTAAAATGAGTTAGTGGTTCATTAGTAGCATCAAACCTAATTGTCCCGTCCTTGAAAGTATAAAGATTATGCTTTTGTCTGAGTAT
>CAYWRR010000174.1:0-5212 GCA_964460425.1 uncultured Nitrososphaera sp. | reverse complement strand
GTACCAAGGTGATGTAGAGATTGTGATAGACGATAGAGGGGCAACACATGGCTGATTCGATATTCAATGTCTGTTAGTGTAAGTGGTCTAAGCGCCGCAAAAAGAGACAAAATGCAGCAGCACGTCATAGAATAATAAATAGAACAAAACAAATGAAGAAATGGGAAAAGAAGAACTCGGCTCACGCTGTGTTCCAACCATGTTTGGATGCACTGTACAGAAGTATGGATACTAGGTTGCTTCTGTAAATATGTGTTCAAATGTAGCATCTACCATACTGTAATTAAGATTAACAATAAAGATCAGCACCTCTCCTGCCTTATGTATGAAGATGACTGAGTAAGGATCTATGATAGAGTGCTATTACAAAGCTGCTACATTGATCGAAGATAAAGAAAAAATAGTAGTTGTTGAAGCCTTAAAAATAGGTAATATTAGTAATTACCGATAGAGCCCTTTCATGAGCAAGGCTGTCATAATACATCATACACTGAATTCTCTTGGCGGCGAGACAACAGTTGCCATAGAAACTATAGAATCTTTGTACGAGCTTGGTTATGAGGTAGAACTTGTAACTGTTCAACCACCTGACCTTGATAGAATCGCCAAGTCTATTGGTAAAAATACACGTATTGCACGAACAAAATCTCTACTTCCTTTCAAACTGAACTATTTTGGCGTATATCAAAGGCTATTGACATTGCTTTCTTCGATAGATCTCAAGGATTCAGATGTTGTTATCAATACTCATGGAGATGCTCTGCCTTATAGAATTTCAGGGAGTGTGCCATATCTACTATATCTTCACTTTCCAACATTCTTAATGGGTTCAACAGCAAACTATGCCAGCAATAAATACAAAAAATCTTTTTTCTGGAGAGCATATTTCAAACCCTATAGTCTTATCTCACAGTCTCTTGCTTTGCGTGCTGTGACAAGGTCAAGCCTGATACTTACAAATTCTGCATTTAGCAGAAAAGCGATAATGGAGGCCTTTGCCGATGTGCATCCATATGTATTATACCCTCCAGTCGACACTGAGCGTTTTTCGCATGCCTACAGCAGGCCTATCAATAGCAGAGAAGCAAAAGTACTTGTCGTGTCTCGGTTCTCACCAGAAAAACAGATCGAAAATGCTATCAAAGTAGCTCATCTTCTTCGAGGAAGCATAAAATTTCAGATTGTGGGTTCACTTACACCAGCAAATCGTCCGTATTTTAGAATGTTACAGCAAATGATAGGAACCTATGGCTTGAGTCAGCTAGTAACTCTGACACCAAACGCCAGTAACAAAGAACTTCTTGATGCAATGTCTAAAAGCACGGTGTATCTTCATACAATGATTGGAGAACATTTTGGAGTATCTATTGTAGAAGCAATGTCGGCAGGACTCCTTCCCATTGTGCCTGCATATGGTGGCTGCAGCGAGATTGTCCCAACTGAATATCAATATCACACACTACAAGAAGCTGCCGATTATATTGCCAAGAACATGAAATACTCTGATGATGAAAAAAGGATGCAGATGCACGAGATCTCTAGGCAATTTTCGCCAGATAACTTCAGAAAGGCAATGAAACAGTATATAGAGCAAGCAAAAAGCCAAGCAAACGTGTCTAAATCGTCGACAGCGCGATGAAGGTCTTAGTAGTCTCTGGTGAGTATCCTCCAATGAAAGGAGGTGTTGGCAGATACACATACAATTTGGTGCATGCACTGGCCAAAAAAAGTAATATCTATGTGTCAGTTGCAATAAGCGCTGCTGCTACTTATGCTTCTTCTGATGCTCCTGCTCATGCCACCATAGATGCTGCCGGTAGTAGTAGCAGTAGTCTGAAGAACAATAAGGTTACACTCCACCCTGGCATTGTAAGAAAAGGAGACAAACAGAATTCGGATCACCTGTTGCAGCTTGTTTCTGAAATAAAGCCTGATATCGTCAACATACAGTATGAAAGAGGACTATATGAAGTTGATACTACCATCAGACATACTATCTGGAGACTAGTTCATGGATCGACATTAGATCGATTTTACAAAAAATGTCCGGTGCCAATAGTATCTACACTGCATACTGTTTTTCCTGGTGAAGAGTATCGATCCTATGTCAAAGATAGGGCATTAAGAAAAGAGGGCAGATTTGGTTTCCTGCCTATGCCTCTACGAGCCGCTATAAGAAGGTGGGTAATGGAGCAGCGATATGATCTGCTGCTCGAAGTAGTAAGGCTATCAGATGGGATAATAAGTCCTGCAAGGACAATTAAGGATATAGTCAGACGCGGAACAGTAATTTATCATGGTGCAGAGCCTGATATCAAAGTCTCATCATTAGCGAATGATAAGCACCAGCAGCACAAGCAGTTCAGAAACGAATTGGGATTGCCTAGTGATAAGATGCTTTTGCTTGCTTTTGGATATGCGGGTTCCTACAAAGGATTTGATGTGTTGGGCAGCCTTAGGCTCCCAGATGGTTGGTCGTTAGTGATCAAGCAAACTAAGCATGAAAGAGGATCAGAGAAACCTATAGATCTTAGGAGGAATGGAGATAGTAGCAGTAGTAATGTCATCAGTCTACATCTAGGCTACTTAGATGATAGTACACTGTCAAAGCTATTCTTTGCATGTGATGCCATAATATTTCCATACAAGGTTGTATCAGTGTCAGGTGTGATGTTTGATGCTTTGGCCCATGGACTGCCATTCATTGCGTCTAATCTAAGATTTTTTAAAGAGTTTGCAGATATGGGCTTGGGAATTGTATGCAATCGCGATATGCAGTCATTTGAGCAAGGAATAAGGAATTTGGCAATGGCGTTTGATGAATACAAGACAAGAGTTGAACAATTTTGTTCAAATTTGCGATGGAGCAATGTTGCACAGAAACATGTTGAATTCTTTTCAGGTTTGATTTCTCAATACAACAACAACAGCAGCAGGAGAGAATCAGCTACTAAATATGAATATAGTACAAAAGAAAGCAGCAAGACTGATGAGCTGACCAAATAACAATAACAATAAGACGTTCTTTTTTGTGCAGTTTACTGTTCTTCTTCCTCTTCCTCTTCTTCTATTCCTAAGAATAATATGTGTTATACGTTTGCAATATATGATAGCAAAAGCATATGGTTAAGAAGAATTTACTCGGCGGTAGTCGTCGCACTCGGACAATGGGAGAATGGGTAGGACGAAGGTTCTGGGAATCTAGACAATTTTACTCAGCATACATTGCACTGTTCATAGCAGTATCAAACTGGATAACAATTCAGTACAGACTGCTTCTTGAAAATATCCCTATTTTTAATACACTTTTCTCGCAGCTGTGGATATTTCTGATTGTAGCAGTAGTAGCATTCACTGTAATAAGTATACTTGGTGGTCATTACATACATAGAAAAAGGCAATTTAGGTTAGAGCAGGCAGTAGCCATAGAAGAAAATCCGTATTTGTACAGGTCAGCTCCAGGAAAAGAGAGGAATTTGATGATCCCAATAGCAATAATGAACTTGGAAGCGATAGAAGCGATTCTAGCTTCAAACAATATTATGACTGAAGAAAAGAAAAAGCAAATTGAATCCTATAGGCAAGAGCTGATCAAGCTTTCCAAAGGTTTGGCGATAGGAGGTTTCAAAAAGACAGGTACGAGCACTGTTACTACTGCTTCATCATGAAGATTGGGGTGGGTGGAAATGACTAGAATATTGATTTTGGTACCTCTTATTATTATCTGCAAGACTAATAATAACTACTGCTACCTGCCCAAGAAGAGAAGATAAGGCATGAAGGTCCTAATGGTTTCTACGGAGTATCCTCCGATGAAGGGGGGTGTCGGGCGCTATGCCCACAAGCTAGTTCAAGCTTTACGTAAAATAGGCGACGGTATTGAAGTTGACGTGGTCTGCAACGAGGATGGAGATGGTGAATTTAAAGGGATTTCCCCAACTAATGAGAGAAACTCTGATGTTCTACTCAAAATAGTAGAAGAACAATCCAGACCTGATGTCGTTCATGTTCAGTTTGAGCCTGGCCTTTATGGGCTGGTTCTAGACCCGGCCAATCCATCAGCTAGCCGTACCTTTATAGATCCATTCTACCACAAATGCAAAGTTCCTATTGTAACAACCTTTCATTCGGCATATACATTGAGGGAATGGATGGGGCAAGCAATAGTTGTCAAGCATGAAGGAAGAACAGGAAGACTTGGGATTCCTGCTCGGGCTGCTATAAAAACATGGAAACACTTAGTCAACTATAAGACATTTCATAATATCAATAAGGAGAAGTTGAAGCTAAGTTATGCAGGTATTTCTTTTTCAAAGTATATGGCAGATAGAATAGGAGGTGGCCATATAATTTACCATGGAGCAGAACCTGCAATATTGCCCCCTGTTCCAAAGTGTAAGGCAAGACAAATATTCTCACTACCCCAAGATAAGATGGTAGCAGTTGCTATTGGATTCAGTACTGCAACAAAAGGCTGGGATCTTTTAAGCAAGATGGAGATGCCAAATGGCTGGATGATGGTATTCAATTCTTCTAAAGGTCATTTCAGTAAAGAAGAAAAAAGAAGTGTGTACGACGTTCAACATGGAAGAAGGAGAAGTAGTAGGACTGACTATAATGACAATGATAATAAAATTATTGATCTACAGAGAGGCTTTCTCACAGAAGAAGAACTATCAATGCTATTTTATGCATCTGATGTCGTGATGCTGCCGTACAAGATAACGTCTGGATCAGGAGTAATGTTTGATTCATTAGCCCATAGATTGCCATTTGTGGCGTCAAATCTAGATTTCTTTAAAGAGTTTGTAGAAATGGGACTCGGAATTACAGCAAAAAGGAACCCTATGTCCTTTGCCAAGGCAATACGTGAGCTTGGCGACTCGTATGATAAGTATTCAAAATCTGTTGATAATTTCAAACAACAGCTTAGGTGGGAATTTGTTACAAAGCAGCATATTGATATCTATAATCACGCAATGACAGAAAGGGGAAAAAGCTTTCCTTTGTCTTAGCGATTTCCTTTTAGATTTTATGTAATATACAAGGTACTTTTGACTACTTCTATCCTGTTGCATTTCGAGAAAAAAAGCTGCTTTGTGTTGTTGTTTCAACTGGCTTCTTGCTATTGTTGCGTTTTGTTGAAAAGACTAGTAAATGACTAGGATCAAAAAGAGATATATCTATTAAAAAAGAAAAGAACTCTGGGCCA
>CAYWRR010000173.1:0-5254 GCA_964460425.1 uncultured Nitrososphaera sp. | reverse complement strand
TTTTTCATGCAGATCCCCATCCTGGCAATATCTCAGTTGCTGATAATGGCTCAATAATTTTATACGATTTTGGGATGGTAGGAAGGCTAGATAATAAAACACGCCTTAGATTAATCAGATTATATTTAGGTCTGATTGATAAAGATTCTCCAAGAACAGTTAATGTTTTGATGGAACTCGGAACACTGGAACCAACAGTCAATCGTTATGTTGTTGAGAAGGCCATAGAACTTAGCATTCAATCATTGTATGGAAAAGAGGTAGATACAATGGAAGTAAAGGCATTGACTGATCTTGCTAACAAGACAATGAGCAGATTTCCATTCAGGTTACCAAAAAACCTTGCATTATATATGAGAATGGCATCGATCATCGAAGGGATTTATCTTCATCATAAAGTCAAGTTTCAATTTGTCAAGGTGCTTGCTAAAATACTTGAAGGAGAAGGCATACTTAAAGAGGCATATATAGAAGAAGCAAGAACTTCAATTCAACGGTTAGGAAAGAATATTGAATCAGCATTAAATGCCGCTCCATTGTTACAGTCATATCTTGAAACTCAACTTTACAATATGAATAATAAGAAACAAGAAGATAAGAGCAATATCCTGATTGCTGGAACTATACTTGCAACTGGCTTGTTTATCAGTTCTGCAATAGCACTATCTTATGATAGTAAAATAGCATATGCAGGCTTCATCGGTTCAATTGTAACTGTAGCATTAGTTACAATAGGAAAGAGATTCTGGTAATGTATTTAGGATTGGTGCTGTATAATGTTCTAAATTATTACTCAATAGATTGCATTCTGCTGATCACTATCATACCATATGGTTTATACCTATCTCTACAATAATAGCGGTTTCTCGATCTTTATAGAATAATGATCTGTGTGCGCTATGAGGAGGCTTTAATATCAATAACTATTTCTTTCTATTTGTCGGGCAGATTCAATGAAGAGTGGGATAATAGCCGCAGGTGAGCCCTACACTAAGCCTGCTACCTTCTTTCGTTTCTACCCATAGAATGAATCATTGAATTACTCCTGCGGCTTTATCATTTATTGAAAATTGACTTGCTCTCTACCCACTTTATCTATAGAATCTATAATATACAGCTCTAATTATTCAAATAACTTGTATAAGTACTTAAATTGACCTCATTATACAAAGAGGTTTTCCTATATTTTTCTAATTATTTTGATATAGTAATTATAAATCTCTTCAGATCCACTATTGTACATATTACAAAATGAAGTTGATTGGAGCGGGCCTTTCAGCAATACAGTTTAAGGAAATTGCGAATAAAATAGAAAATGAATCTGCACAAGAGATTCTGAAATGGGCATTAGATGCTTATGCACCAAAAATTGCTTTAGCATCAAGTTTTGGCGCTGAAGGCATAGTCATCATCGACATGATGACAAGAATTGACATAGAAAAAACGAAAGTTTTTATCTTAGATACAGGTCGACTCAATCAAGAAACTTATAATATAATAGATGACATCCGTAAAAAATACAATATTGTGATAGAGGCATATTTTCCCGCTCAGGCAGAAGTTGAGGAAATGGTAGGAGTAAAGGGAATGAATTTAATGTACGATAGTGTCGAGAATAGAAAACTCTGTTGTGAGATAAGAAAAGTACATACTCTTAATAGAGCATTAAGCAAACTTGATGGTTGGATTACTGGTCTAAGGAGGGAACAGGCAATAACAAGAGCCAGTATCAAAAAGATTGAAGTAGATTCTGCTCACAACAATATTATCAAACTAAACCCACTAGCAGACTGGACCAATGAAATGGTTTGGGATTATATTAATAAAAATAGTATCCCGTATAATAAGTTGCATGATATGGGTTACCCTAGCATAGGTTGTGAACCATGTACTCGAGCAATCAAACCTGGAGAGGATCCTAGAGCAGGAAGGTGGTGGTGGGAAGGTAATAATATCCAAAAAGAATGTGGATTACATTGGGATCCTACAAAACATTTCAAAAGTAGGTAGTATAAGTGAATAATAGTATAGTAGATGTTAGCGGTATTCAAGCTAACAATATCGAGAGTAACGGTAATAGCATACCACAACCACATGGAGGCAGACTCATAAATAAATTTACTACTAATAAGAGTATGGATGGATTATTTCCTATAGAAGTAACAACTGATCTTCGAAACGATATTGAAAATATTGCTGATGGAACATTTAGTCCTTTGGAAGGCTTTATGGGTCAAGAAGATTTTGACAGTGTCGTAGAATCAGGCCATTTAAAGAATGGTCTAGCATGGACTATTCCAATAGTATTAGATGTTGATGAGAAGATGGCAGCAGAGATTAAAGACTCTGGAGAAGCTGTGCTGAAAAACAATGGAGATCATTTTGCAGTTCTTAATGTTGAAGAAGTTTATTCATTTGACAAAATTAATACATCAAAAGCCGTCTATCAGACAGCTGATGTAAAGCATCCTGGGGTTGCAAGAACATTAGAAATGAATAACAAACTTATTGGAGGCAAGATTAAAGTTATCAAGAAAGAACCATTATCGCCGTTAAAAAGGTATAGAATGAGTCCTTCTGAAACTAGAGAAGAAATTCTAAGAAGAGGATGGAAAACAGTGGTAGGATTTCAAACTAGAAATGTTCCTCACGTTGCTCATGAAATGTTACAGAAGGCTGCATTGAATATCTATGATGGATTATTTCTAAATCCCATGATTGGTAGGAAAAAACCAGGAGACTTTAAGGATGAAGTTATTATAGAGACATATAAAACACTCTTGGAAAAATACTATCCTAAAGATAGGGCCATGCTTGTAACACTTCATACGGTGATGAGATATGCCGGACCACGGGAAGCAATTCATCATGCCATTATGAGGAAGAATTTTGGATGTTCCCATATCATTATTGGAAGAGATCATGCAGGGGTTGGAGATTATTATCATCCTTTTGCAGCACAGGAAATCTTTAAACACTACCCTGATCTTGAAATTCAGCCATTATTCTTTCCTGCATTCTATTACTGCAAAAAGTGTATTAGTTATGCAAATGAAAGGAATTGTCCGCATGGGTTAGAATTTAGGGAAGAATTAAGCGGCACAAAGATGAGGGAACTAATTAATCGCACTGAAATGCCTGCGGAACACTTGATGAGGCCAGAAATATCAAAACTAATTGTATCTTATAAAGATCCATTCGTATAAGTTCAAAGTCATATAAAGGAAGAGTGAAATATTATAAACATATTAGTTGGCTTCGTACTTGTATGACAATGACAAAGAGATCTACTTCATCCTCAACCTCAACTAGATCATCCCCTCAGCGAAAAAAAGCAGACCAAACTGCTAAAGCTGTCAGGAATGTAGCAAATACTATACGAGAGAAAGCTACTTCGACAGAGGAAGCATTCAAAACATTCAGGGATAGTGGTGCGGTTAGGGAGCTTGCTGATTCTATAAAAGCAGCAACTACAGCAGCCAAAGATACAGTTAATGACGTGAGGGATACAACTTGGCAGCTTCTTGATAGTAATGTAGCAGCCGAATCTGCTAGTACAGCTGAAGAGGCACTGTCATCGGCTGAAGAAACTAAGACTATAGCAAAACAGAGCGCAACTCAAGCATCAAAGCGTTCTCCTAGAACAACAAGAAAGGTTAAAAAAACAAGCAAAGGTGTAAAGAAATCTTCTAAACCTACCTCTAAACAAGCAAGAAAAAAATTATCAAAGAGAAAGAATCAGGCACAAAGAAAAAGGTGACTATCCTGGAATCATTATGCCAGGAGAAGTCCTAGTCATTCTTTCTGTCTTGTCCTTCTAAGATGTGCTATTACTTATCTATATTTATTGATATTTTCTTTGATGCTGATTGAAAATAAACAAATTCAAAAGAGGTCAAAAATTAGGCGAGCAATGTCATAAATCTCGATTTCAGTAAATAGACACTAGATTAGTGTGCTGCTATGGCTGGACGTGTGAAACTCGGTGGGGAGAGAGGGGAAGCAATATCTATGTCATCTTCACTCAAATTTGATAGTGTAGGATCAAATGAAGCTCCACGATCAGTACTCCTGATAAACAAGATATGGGTAACGAGATCGTCACCTTCTCTGTGCATTGGACCAAGTACAAGGTTACTCCACACAGCGTATACATTACCACTGGAAACAGCTATCGCAGGAGATAATGATTCTCTAGGATTATTGCTAAGATTCTTGACCTCACCAAAGGTAATGCCGTTATTTGTACTTCTTGTATAGTAAATATCAAAGGAGGGTGCAGTTGAGGCACCAACCTGATTAGCCCATACTACATGTATGTAATTGCCAGTACCAGCCATCGCCGGAGAAAATGAATCTACGGGATTATTGCTAAGATTCTTGGCCTCACTAAAAGAATTGCCACCATTTGTACTATATCTATGGTAAATATCAGTTATTCCTTCTGAACTAGTACTACTCCATACAACATGAATAATTTGTCCCATTCTTCCTACGGCTATATCTTGACCACCAGACAGTGGCCCCGTACCCAAAACTATAGTACTGCCAAAAGTGTTGCCTCCGTCATTACTATTTTTATATAGAATATTACCACTTCCACTCTCTTGTGATCCCTTCCACCATACTATATGTACGCTTCCATCTGATGCAGCTATAGAAGGACCAAGTATTAGCTCATCTTCATTTGATGCAGCGTCTAAGACCATACTATCGGCAAAATTACTGCCTCCATCTGTACTTAATGTATACCCAAGTTCATTATTGGAAATGGGATTACCGGTTTCGTCACGCCGATCCTGTACCCATACTATATACACACGCTTATCTGATGCAGCTACAGAAGGTTCATCAGCACCTCCAGGAAATGTACAAAGAGTACATAAGCTTGTTCTTTTTCCAAAAGTGGCTCCGTCATCTTCACTTTTTATGTGAATTATAGAGCCACCTGGACTGATTATGGGTGGATCAGCAAATACCGCATGCAAGACATTGCCAGATAGGGCTACGTCTGCATTGTCTGGTCCTTCAACGTCATTACGTCCATCAAGAGTTCTTGTAGGAGAGGAAGGATCGTATGATGAACTTATCCTCTTGTAAAGAATACCAGTCCAGGTTACATGAATTACATCATCATCATCATTTTCATTCAATTGAGCAGAAGCTTCTGTGACAAGCGACATTTCCTTATTCTGTATACCAGAGATAATTGCGGGATATATAGCTGATGAAATGATTAAAAAGATCGGTATTA
>CAYWRR010000172.1:0-5286 GCA_964460425.1 uncultured Nitrososphaera sp. | reverse complement strand
TATTACGTATATGAAATAATGCATCTATAAGTTTAATTCTTTACCATTTGTTGACTCTCTTTTCTGAGGATTTTTCTGCCAAATCATCTAGGCCCATGTTTTTGTAATAATAGTAGCCCGCAAATAGATCTAGCCCTTATCATCAGCCTGCCTGCCTTGATTGCATGTATCTTTCTCTTATTGCTTGTGTTGGTTATTATTGGTTAGCTTTAACATTTACTATTCCACATTTTTCATATTAGCCCATCGATACTGGTAATAATTAGATCATGAATACAAAAAAGGTTGTAAAACATGCATTGCCATGTAATAGAAGTTTGCTCTATTAGCTTGAATAACTCTGTATCTCAATGATCACCACTATCATCATGAGTGTGCATTCATACCATAAAGAAGAGCAGCGCAAGACTCGTAAGAATGCGTTAAAAATTGTCATCATTACTGCAGCAATAGGGGCGGTTGCAGCTATCGGCGCATTCTTGTTTGATGCTTTGTGGCTATTTGGATGGTAAGTTCTGAAATTACAAAAAGACAATGAAACCCTCTCCCCTCTGCTCCTTTTCTCTAATCCACAACATACTGAAATTTTTATCTGCCTATAGCTAGCTCGATGCATATCAATTAATTAATGATGATGGCCGCTAAGCGCGATCATAGCCTTACGTCTATCATGATTCTTACTATAAAATAATTAAAAGATATTTTCATAGGCTGAAGTAGAAAAAATCCATAATTTCTTAGACAAAGATAGGGTGAGATTTTTTCTCTAATGCTAAGAAGGTGCCAAATGATAATATTAACTGGGATCGCTAATATGCCCTCCTATAGTAGACCTTGTTCTCAAGCACAGTGGAATTGGGTTACTATTATTTTTCTGCGGATCTTACGGTTCTGTTAAGCCAAGTTCTCTTGCCTTAAAGCGATGTTGGCTCTTTTCTTTTCTATAATGGGTAGCTGCTGATTGCTTTTGCTATTAGACTGATCGGTATCCTAAGCACGTAATACACTTATACTATTTGAAGCTAGCCTGATAAATCAAAAGTCTATATTGACAGCATGTCTGACTTTTGCGGTGTTTTGGCCGTGAAAGTTGGTAATGAGTCCTTAAGTTAACAGAACCGATCTTACTGCTATTGGTAACTCATCTGTTTATACCGATGCCACGCGGCTCCCTATGGTAGAGTTTGTAGCCTATTCTGGTAATTTGAAGATAGAAAACTGCTTGATCTAGACAAAATCTCCCTTAAAGTCACTTGCACTGTAGGTAGGATAATGTAGATGATATCGAGCTGTAATCCATCTATAGTTTGCATGATATACACGCTTGTGATATGTTGCTACCCTCAATCTTTTGTATCATCAGCCATAAATGGTATGTTGCCATGTAAAAAGCAAAAGTAAAAATGACATCCCTGATTTTTGGCAAGAGGTTTCCATTGAGGCCGGTAAACCTCACATCGGGAGTCTCGATATTCCTCTTTGCAATGCTTTATGGATTGATAGAACATATGCTACTTGCAAGTCCTATAGGACTAGGTGTGCTAGTTTATCCCATGAATATCCATATTGTTTATCAGCTTTACTTTTATCATATCATACTACTGCTTTTGGCCATCTTGATATCATTTAACCCTTTCTTTGACAAGCTGGTTTTTAGAACAACCAAGGTTGTAAAGCTGCAGGGTCTTTTGTGGGGCACAGGCAATATTCTAAATTTCATATGGCTTGAAGACATGTTTTACTTTGTTCTTTTTGGTGAATGGCCAAAAGACGTAATGACACCGCTCAACCTTTCATTTTATCGTATGGTATGGTGGTATCCTGTACTTTTTGGAGTTGCGATTTTCCTGTACTACCTTACAGCAAGGAGCATAAGGAAAATGACACCCCCAACAAGAACGCTAGTAGTTGATAATGATGACATTTCTTAATTACCTTGAAAACAAGGTGTAATATGTAGTATAGTTATTTTGAGCAAGAGAAAAACTGCCTTAATATCGCTATTAGTAGTAATTGTGTCACTGGCAATAGTAATAGCTGTAGTGACCTCTTTATTGGCACCGTTTCTCCAACCAAGGTCTGACCTCCCGCCCGAGAATGATGAAGCTGAAGAGACTCAGATAGCTACTAATGATAGCAGGAGCAACCAAACTGCTACTACCACTACCACCACCATAACTCCTACAACGATTGATGTTGTATCCACCACGTCAGCGTTTCCCTTTGTTCAGAGATGGGCTGCTCAGTATGAAAATCAGCAGCTTGCATCATCAGGTCATGTAAATGTAGACTATTTAGCAGATAGAGAAATAATTGCAGCTGAAGGAGGTAGTGGTCGTAGTAGCTTAGCGATAGTTGGGGTTGCTTATAAGAACAATAATACCATACACATTCCGGTGAGCGCTCAAGCTGTGGCCATAGTCTACAATATCCCAGGTTTTCCGGATATACCTTCAGGTCTAAGACTCAATTCTACCATGATACCCCTCATATTGAATGGTAGTATCAGCCGGTGGGATGATGCAACTATCAAAGACTTGAATCCGAGTCTAAACCTTCCGGATGAAACAATAGTGGTAGTGCATGATGGTGACGACAACAACAATAGTAGCAGTAGCTCTCTGGTGCTGCTTAATCAGTATCTTGGCCTTCCAAGTTTGAGCTGGCCAAAAAATGATAGCCTCACTGCTTCAGGACCAGGCGAGCTTGCGGAGATGGTTAGAAAAATACCTTATTCTGTAGGTTATGTAGATTTTTCATATGCTGTGCAGACTAGAATGACATATGCCGCGATTGGACATGCTGATGGCGATTATATTGTTCCTTCTACGCGTTCCATAGGTCGGGCCGTAGATGTTGCCCTTCAATTCTACAATGCTGGCGCAGATCGATCATTCCCGCAACAACAACTGTATCCTACTATAAATGCAACCAGGAATGTAGGCGACTCTTACCCCCTAGTTGGGCTCTATTACGCCTCATTATTAGCTAATGATGATGATAAAGAAGAGGAAGAAAGAAGAAGAAGTGTAGCAATGTTGGACTTTGTAGAATGGATAATCTCAGAAAGTGGCGGACAACAGACTCTGCTAGAGGTCCAGTATCCGCCAATATACTCCGGTAATGAACAATTGGCAACCTATGCTAAGATAACGATGGATACAATACGAAAATCTCTAAGTAATTAGTGGTGAGGCAAATGCGTATTTCTTTGCAAGTGTAGAGGTTTCCATTGATAAAGGGATCTCTTACAGTAGTGAAGCATTGCGACCAAAGAAATATGAATGAATGCATCTTGAATGCATGGAAGAAGGCGTAACTAGAGCATATGTAGATGAAAGATTGAAGGAAGTAGTCCAGAGTTATACCAAGAGCTAAATGGAAGGGCTATGCCAAATAAGATGCTAGTTGGAGAGGAGATGATCAAGATATCCCAGCCTATAGCAGATCAATATATAATACTTTTAAACTTGCAGGAGAAAACAAGAGCAGAGTGATGATATGTGGGGTTGGTGTACAGTTGAGCGTCCCAATCGTGTTTTGTGCACAAATCCAACAACATGTCGGAACATGAAAAGGCAAATTCAAGATTCTGAACGATAATCGGAAAAAACCCGGGTTGGGAAAAAATTGTTGGCTCATCAGAAATTTTCAACTGTGAAAGAAAGATAAAGTCTGTTTTTGCACTCTCGATCTTCCTTTCCAATTGGATAACACAACATAACAAGAAAAGCTTCTGAATCAGTGTAAGGCAGGACAGTAGCAGGAAGCCGCACCTATTATTGCATGAACAGCTAGAGGATATAAAAGAAAAGATTTAGGCAGGATCTACGGTGACTTGGGTAAGCAACTAGTGCTACTGCTGCTCACCTCGATACTATATTAGAGGATCTAAACCGCAGGTGGTCACAATAGGCGAGATCTAGCAGACCAAACGCTCTTTTCAGGAGTAATACAGAATTAAAAAATCTGTCCCTTGTCAATCCATCAAAGTAAATTGTCTTAGTGATAGATATTGATTGCAGAGTGTCAGCATTGGGACCGATTTGGTGATCCACATCAATATTGAGCAGCACAGATCTTACAGATCGAACGAAAGAATCTTTCTTTTCCCGGTCCAGCCGCGAATAAGCCCTTTGATCGTCAGGTCCCAAATATGCATGAGTTAAGAGTGTGATCCGGTCAGGCCTCTGACTTGTTAGCTGAATTTCGAGATTAAGATTCTGGTTCAACTCTATTGTTACCCTAAACATCTCAGAAC
Source organism: uncultured Nitrososphaera sp. (assembly GCA_964460425.1). Classification (GTDB taxonomy): domain Archaea; phylum Thermoproteota; class Nitrososphaeria; order Nitrososphaerales; family Nitrososphaeraceae; genus Nitrososphaera. The sequence continues at coordinate 1,025 of CAYWRR010000172.1, read as the reverse complement.
CATTCTCCTTTAGCGCATAAGGTAGTGCCTCTACATTTAACCAATCTATTATCTGTTTTACGACCTCATTTCTGTTATTCATTCATAGCACACCAAATGTACGCGATCATGTCCAAGATTTGGACATATAATAATACTACAATTGATCACACAGGAAGCCTCTTCCATGGATTTTTCTATAGGTGGTTGTTGTAGTACAGATCATCAACGTACCATCTTTCGGTAATCTCCCTCTAGGATACCAGTTTCTTCATGAAGTCTGTCAATATGTCTTGATAATGCTTCAGTGTCGTCAAAGGGTGATCCGCAATAGGGACATTGAAATTTCGCTTTGCTAGTATCCTTCATGTAAGTTATGGTCTTTGTATCGATGATGCAAGCTGGTGTCCCAGACAAGGCTGCATCTTCTAGTGAGAGTGAAATTTGTTCGATCCGCTCGGATATTTCCTCTCTGTTAATCATTCCTAAGACGGCCGCATACGCATGAACCATAAGCTGTCTAACCTTCTTTTTGTCCATTATAGCAAGCGCTTCTCTAATGGTCGTCTGGGGGTTGACAGCCAACACGGGGCTAGTCATGATTTCTCGTAGTCTTACTTTCGATGGATTTCTTCCCTGAGATGTCACCTTGAATAGAATATCAGTCTTACTTACGATGCCTACAATCTCACCCCTAACAGAAACAAGGATGTTACGTGCATTTTTATCCTGCATTGCCTGTATGGCATCATCCGCTGTCTTGTCCGATTCTAGGATAGCAACATCTGCTCTCATAATTTCACCAACTGGAGATGCTAGCAGAGCTCCTACATTTGAGGGACCTGTGTTATTGCCACCAAGATTACTAATTATGCTTCGAGCCTCCTCTCTGTTGAATATTTAATTCTTCTATTCAGATGCATATCGTCATTTTGCATATATTAGTATTCTTTGCACAACTATAAAAGATATACCATTTTTTATAAAAGTAGAAGATATTGTAATGCTTTTGCACTATTTATTCAAAACCAGAAAAAATGCCTGCT
>CAYWRR010000171.1:0-5290 GCA_964460425.1 uncultured Nitrososphaera sp. | reverse complement strand
GCTCTCTTGCCAATGGTTCTCTTCACATCGCTTAACGTCATAGGTCTTGGTGAAACATCAGCTAACTACGCTGATAGAATAGTCTTCTTATTTCTGGGTGGTTTCATTCTAGCTAAAGCTGTAGAGAAATCCAATCTGCACAGGCGATTTGCTTTGAATATGCTAAAAATATTCGGTACCAACCCAAAATATATTGTTGCATCCTTTATGATAGTAACAGGATTTTTGAGCGGTTGGATGAGCAATACAGCTACTACAATGCTGATGCTACCAATAGCAGCAGCTGTAATATCTCAATTTCAAAACAAACAAGACAAAGACAAGTTTGGGCTCTGTCTCATGCTTTCTGTTGCGTATTCTGCCAGTATAGGCGGGATGTCAACCTTGATCGGAACGCCGCCTAATGCAATACTTGCATCCTTGTCTAGCTCCTTGGCAAATGTTGAGGTAACTTTTGGGGAGTGGCTCATAGTTGGCTTACCAATTAGTGCAATATCGCTTGTAGTTGCTTGGTTGTACATGGTCAATATTGGAGTTAATATCAGAGGCGTAAAGCCAGTCGCCGAAGAGAAGGGCATGATTGGAAAGAAATTGTCAGAGCTTGGACGAATAACAGGTGATGAAATTCTGGTTGCAGGAGTATTTGCCGCTACTGCAACAGCTTGGATAACAAGGGGATTGTTATGGCAAGACTTGCTACCAATGGTAGATGACTCTACTATAGCCATAGCGGCCGCAATATCGTTATTTTTAATCCCATCTATATCCTCCAATAGAAATGGCCACAAGAAAGTCAACCGCGACAATATCGAACATATACAAGACAAGAAAAAAGGTACCAGTAGTCCATATCACAAAGAGGCAGACGATTATGATGGTGATAGAAAGCAAGACTTCACTCAAACTAACGATGAAAATGAAATTGGAAAAACAGGAAATGGCAATGTTAGTAGCAAGAGATTGATGGACTGGAAAACAGCTGTTACGATTCCTTGGGGAGTTATACTATTAATTGGTGGAGGATTAGCGCTTGCTAATGCATATACTGAAACAGGATTGGATGAATGGATAGCAGAACGATTGGGATTTCTTCAAGGGATAAATTATTTTGTTGTAATCTTTGTAATAGTGGCTGTTGCAATATTTGTAGGGGAGATTGTAAGTAATACTGCAAGTGCAGCGTTACTGATCCCAATTGCTGCGTCTTTGGCAGCTCCTCTTGGTATAGATCCGCTATTGCTCATGATTCCACTTACTATCGCTGTCAGCTTCGGGTTTGTGATGCCTGTTGGAACACCGCCTAATGCAATTGTTTTTGCAAGTGGATATGTAACTATACCAAAAATGGCCCGTGCTGGTCTACCGCTTGACATTATCGGAATAGTATTAGTGACTATATTGACAACATTGCTAGTGCCATTAATCTGGTCGTGATATCTGTTACACATACATATGCACATCTTGCATGGTTTCTACTTTTTTCATTTGATATTTCTGCTAGATTTTCTTTTGGATAGCCTTTACGGCATCAGGGAGGCGTTTTCTTTATTTAATACAGCAAAATAACATAAAAACTGTACACATACACGATATCCTGTCAACTACTAGTTTGTTTATTTTTATAGTATATTTTTTTACTAGCTCGATATATGCACGGGATGTAGCATATGTCACAAAGTCAAATGCTGCAGGATAATCTGTTTCTTCAGCTCGCACTAGATCTTTTGTAGCGGCCCGAGCCTTTACTGATATCCCCTGTTCTCTATTCTTTATCTCTGTAATAAAATTATCAACTATAGTATTTTCCGTGTAATTACACAAGTTACCCGTTACAACTAACCTATCCAATATAGCAATACTCTTATGCCCAAGAGAGACTGTATGCCCTCTTTGGAAGAATCTAAATTCATCATTCAAATTTTCACCTTTTTTCTTTTTTAATTATATTTTCTGCCACAAAGCGGGTTTGCCTGACAGCAAGCTGTGCAAGTTTGGGAGGAGGAGCCTTCATGCTACTATCCTTGTCTTGATTGCTCCTAGGTCTGAACTAGTAAATATCTCCTATCGCAGAGATTAGCAAACTCAAATAGTTTGAAGCAGATGTCAACAGGAATTGTATCAGATCTTGTCCTCTCTAGATCTGGCACTATATTTATGGATCGCCCTTTGACTCCTGCAGTCCAAATAATACAATCAGATCCTATTTCATTACCAGATTCTATTACTACGGATTTTGAGGTGATCTCCTGGATTTTCTTTCTAGTCAGGATTACTATGCCCTTGGATGTCAAGACCTTCTCTAAGTCTTTATAAGACGAGGATCCCATTAACGGAGAAGCTTCCGCAAGCATCCAGTATTTTTATTTCAACATTCTAATCCTGCAGTATGTCTGATTCTGCTAATGCTGCAGCTAGACTAACACCGGTGGAGGCCGCCACTCCCCATAATAATGGAAGAATTGTAATCTAGGTTACTGATACTTTTCATTATCTTTAAAGCATCTTGGTGACAACAGCAAGAAGTATCATCTTGCTTCAAACTAAAAAGATATACTTGCCAACTCCCCTAGAAAATGACGAAGTGATGATGACTTACACTCTATAGTATATGGTGTGACAGCTACTGTGCTCTGTATTGTTGTAGAAAACTTTTTAGCTCCCTGTTACCTTCAAGACTACCAAAGAATCCTATTTTTGAAGCGATATCACTTCGCGGCCAGACGCACCCGCCAGTCATGGAGGTTCTAATATTAGTATCGTTAGATATGGTAGTAACCCTGCCCGGATTTTTATGCCCATGTTCTTATTCTTTCATTTCATCTGACGAAGAATGTCTGTTAACGCGATTCTTATAGTCGATATTCCTGTCCTGAATGGAAATGCTCCATTTCCTTTCCCGGTAATAGGATTTATCCATTCATAAGTTGCCAGCAAATTCCCCTCTACGTCACTACGAGTCAAGTATGAAAGTAGCGTAGCGCATTCGTCATATCTCTTATAGCGACTCCTTGCAAGCATTTCAATCCCGGTAATCCAAGGCCAAAAAGTATGGTTGTGGTAGAAATTAGGATCAAGAACCCACGGCCCGGATGTTTCTAGTTCTGTTTCACTTACAAGTGGCCATTTTTCATGCCATATCCTACTTTTGATAGCTTTCAATGTACTGGCTGCCCGACTGACATGGGTCTTTTCGTTAATAGAAACTCCCTTGGTTGGTAATCCTGCACCTCGCTTGTTGTTATTATTGTCATCGACGTAATTACCTAGCAAATCGCGGACTGTCTTTTCAGTTGTAGCAACAAGATAAAGTGATACATCTTGTGTGAGTGTCTTGTATGATTTACCTAGGTGGTGACTTTCCTGATCGTCTAAATAGCATCCTTCTTCTTCGGACCATAACTGTTTCTCAACTGCAGAAATATTCTTGTTTGCCAAGTCCCAAATCTTAGCTGCTTCCTTCTTCATTTTGATATGGGAAAGAAGCAATGAAAGGTTGGTCAGTCCGAGTATCCAACAGGCTTGGGTGTAAACTATTTTGCCAGCTCTTAACACAGAATCCATCCAATCTTCATTGTGATCCTGTTCTAACAATCCATCATGATCTATGTCTCTACTATGCAGATATTCTACTGCATTGAGCATTCGAGGCAGAGTAAAGTCAATTATTTCTGAAGGACTTATAGCGGACGACCTGGTAGGAGGAGTTACTGATTTCCAAGGCCTTCTTTGGAATAAATCCGAGTATCTAGATACTAGACCAGCTCGTAGGTAAGCATCAAAAATCCATGATGTAGTGGAAATCATTAGGGCTGTCGAATCAATGTCAGGATTCTTACCAAATACTTCGGAATACCCATGGAAAATGGCAGTCGGAAGGGCTCCATTAAATTTTTTCTCAGCATCTGCTTTTGCTACCTGCGACAAATATCTCATCTCTGGTGATCCTCTGCCATAGACTATCTTTTCTCTTTCAGGTTCGATCTGGTGAGACCAGATATACAGAATTTCCTGCATAACATCTTCTATAGCGCCAGAAATAAACCAGTCCTTGAGAATGTAAGAGGCGTCTCTGCACCATACTGCTCTATAGTATCCTCCAGGGTTAACACCCTGATGTACGTACTTTTCAGTTTTCTGAACAAATCTATGGGCGTTATTGTAAAAAGATTGCCAATCTCTACTAACGCTTGCTAAACGGCTCAACTTCACTCTTAAGTACTATAGGCACTTATCGTTTTTCTTAATTACATGTTTGGTTAATTCTTATTTGCAATGTGAGCCAAGGAAATTTAGGCGAAGAGGTATTGTCCAAACAGTCGCAAGCAAAGTACAGATGTAGAGGGTGTGGGAAACAATTTCAAATTCTGGGAGATTTAGAAAGACATATTCTTGTGAAGCATCATCAGAAAGGGGACATACCCGATGAGGTACAGGTGCGTAACATGGATAAAATTGGATACTGGGCTGCACAGGAACAATATTCCTTGAGCCAGCTGCTAGAGTTTGTAATAGAAGCCGAGAAAGGTGGCTTTACTACAACAATGACAAGCGATCACTTCCATCCTTGGTGGCATGACAATGCTTTTGGAAATTTTACCTGGATCTGGATTGCTGCCGCTGCAGAACGTACCAAGAATATGCAATTTATCACAGGAGTTACAGCGCCCATCTATAGATACCACCCTGCAATAATAGCACAGGCTTTTGCTTCACTTGATTCATTGTATCCAGGACGAATAGCTCTGGGCCTGGGAACTGGAGAAGCCATGAATGAAACACCTCTAGGATTCAAGTGGCCCAGTGCAAAAGCAAGGTTAGGCCGAACGAGAGAAGCAATTGAGATCATAAAATCATTATGGAAAGAAGTAGGAGAAAATAACATTGATAATGGATTTGTCACATACAATGGAGTATACTATCACATCCGCAATGCAAAACTATACACACAGCCTGTAAGTTATCATATACCAATCTATCTAGCTGCCACCGGCAATCAGTCTACTAAGATCGCAGCACAGTACACAGATGGACTTATTACATACCTCAAACCGGACAAAGCGAAAGCGGTCCTAGTCCAATTTGACAAAGTCGCTAGTACATCAGGAAGAAACCCTCAATCCTTGGAGAAAATAGCAGAATATAAAATATCATACTCTGAGGATTATGATAGAGCATTTGAATCAGCTAATTTTTGGCGTGCTACATTGATTGAAAATGTGTTTAACTCAAAAATAGCCGATCCAAGAAAATTACAGCAGAAAGCCAAGCAGGAAGTTCCTGATAAAAAGCT